>JAFGEV010000260.1 GCA_016931385.1 Prolixibacteraceae bacterium | reverse complement strand
CTGCTCATCATCCATAAACCGGTAATGGTGCGTTCGGGCATCCATACGTTTAAAACTATAAAACAGATTCCATAGAGGGTTAATGGCCGCATGATTGGCATAATTAAACGCTGAAAAATAAGCCACTCCGGTATTAATTGGTGCAACTCCAAAGCTTCCACGAATTGGAATAATCATTAATGCACCTACAAACAACACAAAAAAGGAGGCTACACCAGCAGATAAGCCTGACAGCTTTTTAGAAGGTTGAAATGGTTGCATCCATCGTTTGTTAAACCAAACAGCTCCCCAAGAAAACACGATCAACAAAACCGTGAAAAGCAAACTTTCATACCACTTAACAGAGGCCAAAATAACCCAGGGAGTTTTTAAAAAGCTAAAGCCCTCCGCATCAAGTAAGCGTCCCCAATAGGCGTAAAGGTTAATATTACCAAGCAGTAGTGCCGTAAAAGCAATTATAAAAAACACCTGAATGCCTTGTAATACTTTATAAGAAAATTGTCGCCCAATAGCCACCATAACCGCCTGCCCAACACTCATTAACAACAACAAATAGCCTGTCATTGATAAATCGAGTCGAAGGCCTACCAAAAAAGATTTGGCAAATGCTCCCAACGGCACATCAGCAGCATATCCCCAGTTAAACAGGATAAAAACCAAACGGTAAAAAGCGAAAAACAACAGCCAAAACAAGGCTGTTTTAAGAAGATATTTGAGAAAATTAACCATAAATAAAAATTAAACTGCTGAAAAAAGCAATTTTAGAAAATTAAACAACAAAAATACTATATATGAGTAACACACGATAACCTTTGTCGAAAACATTTTTCTTTAACTCTAAATAAATATAATGGTTCATCACAATATAAAAGGATTAATAGCGATTTCTCCCTATTTACCTGATAAAAGCAGCGAAAGCAGCATACGAAATATGCTACAACCATTTTTTTAATTGTCATAGCCAACAAGAAACCACGAAGTTTTTAACAGCAGATACCAACTTGAACATCCGCCACATGGATGAATTCATTCATACGAAATGACTTATTCTAGTTCGTTTATATTTTCTATCTTTGTGATATGAACAGTGAATTTGGGAAAAAAACATACAAAAATAGACTGGACAAATTATGAAGGTAAATGGCCGGTTGAAACCCTAATAGAACGAAGGGTATGTTGAATTTTCGATTTAGTGAATTACATTTTATTCGAAAAATAGAACCAGTCAATTCCTTGCGCAAGTATTCTTTTTGTCGTAATGTTTAGGAAAAAATGCATCGGAACGACCAATGCAGAAGTACATTGGGCGTTTGAAGAAGGGATTGGATATTTGTAAAGTTTTATTGTTCATTATTTTATTTGTTTTATTTTTTGATGATGCCCTTAATTTCAGTCATTATACCTACATATAATCGTTCTCAAGTACTATTAAGAGCGATAGAAAGTATTATTTCCCAGACGTTTACCGATTGGGAGTTGCTGGTTATAGATGATTGTTCAACCGATGATACTGTTAATATAGTCACACAAATCTCCCAAAAAGATTCCAGAGTACAGTATCACAAATTGCCCAAAAACAGTGGGGCAAATGCAGCCCGGAATCTTGGAATTCAACAATCAACATCTGATATAATATCCTTTTTGGATTCTGATGATGTTATGCATCCTGATAATTTATCAAAACAGTATGTTGCTTTTACATCCAATCCAAATCTGGGTGTTTCGTATGTTGGAGCAGATTATCATGATGGGAAAATATATATTTCCACAGTTCATAATGCAATGCGGGGAAACTTGGAAACTTATTTGTTTAAAAATCTTAAAGGTTTGGGATCCAGCACATCAGGTTTTTCTGTTCGAAGAATGGTATTTGAACAAATTGGCTGTTTTGACAATCAAATGGCTTCACAGCAGGATTTGGATTTTCTAGTCAGAGCTGCCCGCTATTTCTATATTGATTATCTGGAAGGATGCAACACCATAATGTATGTCAATTCAAACAACCGCATTTCTGATAACGCTCAAAGGGTAATTCTCGGTGAAATACAGTTTATGGAGAAGCATGAATCCCGCATTCGCGAGCTGGGTGTTTATCATCATGTGGCACGAAAGTTAGCCAGAAAATATGCTATTTATGACAAGAATCTAAAATTGGCATACGCCTATTTAATAAAGGCTATTCAATACAAACCCTTTTATTTTTATGCATATCTTTACGCATTGAAATTACCATTATTGTATTTTAAAAAATGAGTATGAAACGAGCACCATCCCCGAATCAAGGATAAAATATACTGGCCAGTTCTCCCGATAAAACGGGACAAGCTATACGACAACTTATTAACAAATTATCTACGTATGAAACGTGCGTTCGTTACAGGCGCTGATGGATTTATTGGATCCCATTTGGTTGAGATGTTACTCAGCCAGGGATATTTAGTGAAAGCCCTGTCTCAATATAATTCTTTCAACTATTGGGGATGGTTAGATGACATGCCACGTCATCCAAATTTGGAAATCATTTCGGGTGATGTGCGTGATCCTCATTTCTGCAAGAAATTCATTCGCGATGTAGATGTGGTATTTCATTTGGCTGCTCTCATTGCCATTCCTTATTCGTATGTTGCTCCCGACAGTTATGTGGATACCAATGTAAAGGGAACTCTTAATGTGTTGCAAGCTGCTCTGGAAAACGGGAACATTCGCGTAGTTCATACCTCCACCTCGGAGGTATATGGAACGGCTCAATATGTACCTATTAACGAGAAACACCCAAAACAACCTCAATCACCCTATTCTGCATCAAAAATTGGAGCAGATGCAATGGCAATGAGTTTTTACAACGCATTTAGTCTTCCTGTTACCGTAGCCCGTCCCTTCAATACCTATGGGCCACGTCAATCGGCTCGTGCCATCATTCCAACCATTATCACCCAGATTGCTTCGGGAATAAAAGAGATCAAATTAGGGGATTTAACTCCCACACGCGATTTCAATTATGTGAAAGATACTTGCAGAGGGTTTATTGCCTTGGCCGAGAGCAGTGATACCATTGGTAAGGAAATTAATATTGCCACCAACAGTGAGATTTCCATGCAAGATTGCTTGTTACTAATCAAAGAGATAATGCATAGCGATGTGGCCTTTGTTACCGACCAACAACGACTTAGGCCCGGTAAATCGGAGGTGTTCCGACTTTGGGGCGACAATACTTTGATTCGTGAACTGGCAGGATTCAAGCCCGCCTATACGTTGCAGCAGGGATTGACCGAAACCATTGAGTGGTTGCTAAAACCAGAGAATCTGAAAAAATATAAAGCTGATATTTATAATGTATAGCCATGTGGAAAGTACCCTTATTTGAATTGAATTATGATTCAGCCGAATCAAAGGCTGTTCAGGAAGTGCTCGACAGCCAGTGGCTCTCGATGGGCGAAAAAACTTTGGCATTTGAACAGCGTTTTGCTGAAATGCTGAATGATTCCGAGGTCCAGTGCACCTTGGTCTCGAATTGCACGGCGGCTCTTTACATGGCATTGCTGGCCCTGGATTTGAAAAGCGATGACGAAGTGATTATCCCATCGATGACCTTTGTGGCCGCCTTAAATGCCACTCTTATGGCCGGTGCAAAACCCTTGCTGGCCGATTGCGATTCACTCGATAACTGGAATATATCGGCTCGAACCATTCGTCCTTTGATCACACCCAAAACCAAAGCTGTGATGATAGTTCATTTTGCCGGCTATCCTTGCGAAATGGATGAAATTGTAGCGTTGTGTCAACAACACAACCTTACCCTCATTGAAGATGTGGCACACGCACCCGGAGCAACATACAAGGGCAAGGCATGTGGTACCTTTGGACACATTGGTTGCTTTAGTTTTTTCTCGAACAAAAACCTATCCACTGGTGAAGGTGGAATGATTTCGACCCGAAATGCTATTACGTATGAGCGTATTCGTCACATTCGTTCGCATGGAATGTCAACACTGACGTTCGACCGTCACAAAGGGCGAGCCATTTCATACGATGTGATTCGTCCCGGATTAAATTTCCGGAGTGACGAGATTCATGCAGCTCTTGGTTTGGCTCAGTTGGACAAGCTGGCAAATGCCAATCATAAAAGAGCATTATTATCAGCATATTATCGAAAAAAATTAATTGATATTCCTGAAGTCACCGTGCCATTTGAGGAGATTGGTGATTCTTTGCCTGTTTATCATGTATTTCCAATCTTGTTACATCAACAATTGGATCGGAT
>JAFGEV010000259.1 GCA_016931385.1 Prolixibacteraceae bacterium | reverse complement strand
TCGGCAAAGATCATGTTAAGCAAGCTGGTTTTTCCCGATCCGTTTCCTCCCGATAGTACCCATTTTTCGCCTTTTTGTACTTTCCATGATATATTTTCAAGAATGTTTTGGCCATTCATTTTTAGTGAAAGGTTTTCTACAGAAATAATTTCATTGACGGAATATTCAGGCCATTCGGGGATTTCGAAAGCAGATTGCTTTTTCCCCTCAAAGTCGGGCAGCTCAATAAATGAATCAAGTGCAACGGGAAAGTCTTCAGGCTTAACCCCGGTAATTACCATCGCTTGTTCTTCTTCAATTAATTGGTTTAGCATGGTGTGAAGCAACTGGCGCGATGATTGGTCAAGCCCGATGAAAGCGTTGTCGATAACAAGCAATTCGGGTTGTTTTGCAAGGGCGCGGATAAGTTCCATTTTTCGTTGTTCACCGTTCGATAATGAAATAACCGGCAGGCTAAGGAACTTTCTGAAACTGAACTTTTCAAGCAAAGTCTCCAGTATTTTTGGATTATTTTGAAATCCGATTTCTTCGGCTACTGTAGGAACCGAATCGGTATCGATGTTGTTCCAGCGTTGTTGCCTGTAAGGCGAAAAACCACTTTTCAACCTGAATGCCGATTGGAAAGAAAGGTAATGTATTTTTTCAGGACAGATCGTTTTAACATTTCCGCTTACAGGCAAAATTCCGCTCAGCGCTTTGGCAAGAATCGTTTTGCCACTTCCATTGGCGCCAATAATCCCCAGAGAATTTCCTTTTTCAATCTTTAATGAAATTTCCTTCAGGATAAAGGTTGTACGTATTTTAATATCAACATTGTCCCAAATTATCATTGTAACAATTTTAATGGTTAAATGGCAAATATATTGGATTATTTCTAAACAAATTAAAACCAAAATGCACCGCAAAAGTGCATTATTTAAGTTGAATTGCACTTTTACAGTGCATTATTTCTTATTTTTGATCAAAAATTGCAACAAATTGTAATACAAACATTAGAAACAGATATTCCCTTGTATGCCGGGATGAATTTATCAACTGGCAGGAAACTAAAGCAGCTGTTGGCTATAATTGCGAAAAGCGTTCCTTTTAAACCTAATATGACAAGTATCGCAACTGCCCTTATGGCCAGTCGTAACAACATTGCAGATTATTGCCTGTCTATCGAAGAAGCAGGTATGATTTTTCAGTTAAGAAATGCTACAGAAGGAATGAGAGGATTAGGGAAAGTAGATAAAATTTATTTAGATAATACAAATTTGATTTATAACCTGGCCAATGAAAATTCAAATCCAGGAAATATTAGGGAAACATTTTTTCTAAACCAGCTAAGGGTAAAATACGACGTGATTGCTTCGCCTATTGCCGATTTTAAGGTTGGAAATTATACATTTGAAGTAGGAGGAAAAAATAAGGGATTAAAGCAAATACAGGGTGTTGAAAATGCGTTTGTGGTGAAAGATGATATCGAATTTGGTTATTTGAATACAATACCACTCTGGCAATTTGGGCTGACATATTGATAATGTGTTATTCAAATAGGAATTGAATTTTTCTCCTGTCAATTTTCATAGATGCATTCCGGGGTAAGCTTTTTACAAACCTGATTTCTTTTGGAGCGAGATGTTTCCCCAATCTTTTTTTCAGTAAAGAAAGCAGTTGTTTTGAATCAAAATCATTTACCTTGCCTTCAATTGCCAGAATAGCTTTTTGCCCCAGTAGCTGATCGGGAACGGGAACAATTAAAAACGGAGATTTTATCAGATCCCCAATCATGTATTCAACATCTTCGGGAAAAATTTTTATACCACCCGAATTGATCGCATTATCATTACGGCCTTTTATCAAAAACTCATTTTCTGATAATAGTTCTACACAATCATTTGTGTTAATTGGCTTGTCAGATAACTCAGGCGCATAAATGATAAGGCAGTTGTTTTCATCAGTATCAACCGAAATTCCGGGAAGTATTTTAAATGCCCGGTCGGGAGCTGAACCGTTTATGCGTTGAAGGGCAATATGCGAACAGGTTTCTGTCATGCCATATGTGGCAAATATTTCTGTATTCAGATTTTTTAAAGATTGTTGAAGCGGGGATGAAAGCGCAGCACCGCCAATAATTATTTTACTGATTTTTGAAAAATCAGATTTTTTATTGACCATGTTTTGAACCTGCAACGGTACCATTGCTGCAAAATCGATTTGTTGATTGGGTATTTGTGGCATTCCTTCTGGTTCGCTAAATATCAGGTTGAGATTACCAACTAATGCGCGAACGACCATCATTTTCCCGGCTATGTATTCTATTGGCAGGCAAAGCCAGACCGTGTTATTTTCATTCAAATCAAAAAAATTGAGTGTTTTTCGGGCCGAGGCCTTCATGGCGCTTTTCTTAAGTTGAATTTCTTTTGGTGCGCCGGTACTCCCCGAAGTTTTTTGAAAGATATATTCGCTTCGATCGAACCAGTTCAGTATAAATTCATAAATGCTTTTTTCCCATTCAGGAAGGTTGTTTTTTTGAAGTTTATACAGTATTCCTTCAGGTGTTAGTGTTTGTCCGTTTATTTTAATTTTATCCGTTTCCATTCTTTCAATTCGATCCGCGTTTTATTACTCCCCAGTTTTTGTTCGCATCGTAAAACAGGTTTTCACCTCGCAAAGTTAATGGAGAATCGATATTGTTTGAAAAAAGCATTCCAGTACCAAGCCCCTGGTGTATTTGTGGTTTTTTAATGAATACCCATTGTGCAATGGCATTCAACCCGATATTTGATTCAAGTGCCGATGTAGCCCACCAACCTGCACCACATTTGTTGGCCAATTGAATCCATTCGTTACAAGATTGGAAACCACCCAGTAAACCCGGTTTCAAAATAAGATATTGCGGGCGTATTGTTTCGATCAGTTTTTGTTTCTTTTCGAAAGTGAATATTCCGATCAGTTCTTCATCCAGCGCAATGGGGATCGGAGTTGATTCGCACAATGCAGCCATTTCGTCCCAATTGCCTGCTTTTATAGGTTGTTCGATGGAATGCACCTGCATTTCGGCCAGTTCCGAAAGCACTTCGGCAGACTGTTTGGGAGTATATGCTCCATTGGCATCTACCCTGATTATCAGTTCGGATGCTTTAAATTGCCTGCGCATTTCAGCAATTATTTCTTTTTCAGAATTCCAATCCAGCGCCCCGATTTTTAGTTTGATGCAGGAAAAACCCTTTTCAATTTTTTCGGCAATTTGTTTACGCATGTATGTTTTATCGCCCATCCATATCAGGCCATTTGTAAAAATTCCTTTTTTCCCCTTTGTAAACTCTGAAGGGAAAAGAATATGATTGCCCCCATTTTTCAGGTCAAGCAGGGCGGTTTCCAAACCAAACTGTATGGAAGGGTATTTTTCGATAGGCAGTATAAAATTATATTCTCCCTGGTTTATTTTTTGGCATACTTCATTCAGTTTTTTTTCAAAAACAGGACTGTCATCAATACTTAGTCCGCGCAATAATGAGCATTCTCCTGTACCTGTTTTTTCGCCATCAGAAAGAAAAAGAAACCAACTATCCTTATTCATGTAAGTCCCACGCGATGTCCCAGCCGGACGAATAAACTTTAAAGTGTACTTTGTATAAGAGGCTTTTATTTGCATCAATTTTTTAAAATAGTGATAAAGATAAACTGATTCGGAGTAAAAATGAATATCTATGTTGGTCTATCGGAAAAACCATATAAAATTACTAGTTTGTAGTGTTCTTTGTTAAGCATTATTATTATGAAATTTTCTTTTATGAAACCTGATCACAGGGACTCTCTGGAAATTAAAGAAATCAGGGAAAACCTCGTGAATATTGCCTTAGTTGTTGGTGTTATTGCAGCATTTCCCCTGCTTCTATCATCTTTAATCAGGATCACATATTTTAAGTTTTCAATATTCTGGTTATCGCAAGCAGTAATTTATACTCCGGTATTTATTATCATGTTATTTCGTAAACGCCTTCCTTATCCGGTTAGGGCTTATACCCTGATTATTGCAATGCTTGTACTGGCCATTCTTGATTTTTTTGAAACCGGGTTTTCAAGTTCAGGTTATATATGGTTAATGGCTTCGGCAATTACAACAGCAATGTTTTTTAGCATTAGGAGAACCTTTGTAATTCTTTCTTTATCAGTTATAACAATCTTTCTGATTTATGTGCTCTATAATCAAAATCTGATTCACTTTATTTTTTATGGGACAGAAATACATTATCCCCTGATTGCTGTCATAATAAACACTTTACTGATTGTATTAATTGTTTCAATTATTTCTTTCGGATTACAATATATTCACAAACGGCTTATTCATACAATATATACTCTTGAAAAAGAAAAAATAAATCTGGAAAAAACAACC
>JAFGEV010000258.1 GCA_016931385.1 Prolixibacteraceae bacterium | reverse complement strand
TCATTTCGCTGGGGATGTACGACCTTAACGGGAAGCTGGTTTATTCAATCGATAATGGACTGAAAAGAGCGGGTTTGTACAAGGCAACATTCGATACTTCAGAATTTCCCGAAGGTATTTACCTGGTTCGGTTGAGGTCACCCGGGTTTAACGGTATGCAAAAAGTTGTGTTAATAAAATGAACAGTAAAAAGATAATATTGTGAAAAGAATAATAAACATAGTATTCCTGTTGCTGAGTGTTACAATTGTTACAGCACAGAATCCAACAGAAAGGGTTTATTTGTCGGGTACCGGTTTTAACCATACAGTTACCTGGGATTTTTTCTGTTCAGCTGGCGCAAACAGCGGTAAATGGACAAGCATTCAGGTTCCCTCACAATGGGAGCAACAGGGATTTGGAGAGTATACTTACGGACGTTGGTATAAACAACCAGGCAAGTTCCCGAGCAAAGAAACCGGGCATTACAAAACCAGTTTTACTGCCCCAAAATCATGGAAAGGCAAAACCGTAAAAATTGTATTTGAGGGGGTGATGACTGATACCGAAGTAAAGGTAAACGGCAAAATTACAGGCCCGGTCCATCAGGGAGGCTTCTATCGCTTTTCATACGATATTTCTGACAAAATCCGTTTCGGTTCAGAAAATACCCTTGATGTAATGGTTTCAAAACATTCGGACGACAAAAGCGTTAATGCTGCCGAACGCATGGCCGACTGGTGGCTGTTTGGCGGGATTTACCGCCCCGTTTATCTCGAGATTTTACCTGCTAAGCATATTTCCGAATTGAAAGTTGATGCCCGTGCCGATGGCGCTTTATTTACTTTTGTAAAGTTGGAGGGCAGCAGAAAGGGCGATCAGATCATGGTATCGGTATACGATTTATCAAAAAAACTCATGGGCTCCTTCAATCATTTGTTGGAAAACAAAACTGATAATGCAAAAGTCACTTCAAAAATTGAATCAGTATTCCCCTGGTCGGCCGAAACGCCGGTTTTGTATATCATGGAAGTCGCGTTGATCAGAAAAGGCGAAGTCCTGCATTCGGTAACCCAAAGGATCGGGTTCCGTACAATTGAGGTCAGGCCAAACGATGGAATCTATTGCAATGGAACAAAAATAGTTTTGAAGGGGGTAAACCGGCATACGTTCTGGCCGGAATCGGGCCGATGCACGAACAGGGAAATATCCGTACTTGATGCCGGCTTAATTAAAGAAATGAACATGAATGCAGTTCGTTCGCATTATCCCCCTGATGGGCATTTTCTTGATGCTTGCGATTCGCTGGGTATTTTTGTAATTGATGAACTTGCCGGCTGGCAAAATGCCTACAATACCGAAGTAGGTTCAAAGCTGGTGGTCGAAATGGTAAACCGTGACGTAAACCATCCAAGCGTAATCATCTGGAGCAACGGGAATGAGGGGGGCTGGAACGAAGCCATCGATCCTTTGTTTGAAGAACTCGATCCTCAGAAAAGGGACGTTATCCATCCATGGGCCGATTTCGACGATATCGATGCCCATCATTATCCGCAGTACCAAACCGGAGTGCACCGTTTCAACGACGGATATAAAATATTCATGCCTGCCGAGTTTCTGCATAGTTTATACGATGAAGGGGCAGGAGCAGGCCTCGAAGATTTCTGGGGCAAATGGAAACAACACCCGCTTTTTGCAGGGGGCTTTATCTGGGCTTTTGGCGACGATGCCATAAAACGTACAGATTATACCAATTTTCTCGATTCCGACGGGCAACATGCCCCCGATGGGATAGTTGGGCCTTATCGCGAAAAGGAAGGCAGTTTCTATACCATAAAAGAAATATGGGCACCTGTTCAGTTTAAGAAATTTCACATCACCCCATCGTTCAATGGTGAATTTTTGATAACCAACGAATATCTGTATACCAACCTCGATAAATGCAAAATGAGTTATGAGGTGAAAACCATTCCGGGGCCGTGGGATGAAAATGTTCAAAGTGAAACCATTGCCCGGGGAAAAATTGAAATTCCATCAATCATGCCTGGTGAAACCCGCAAGGTAAAGATGGATGTGCCCGACAATTTCTTCGATGGTGATTTGTTATCAATAACGGCTATTGATCCTTTTGATATGGAAATTTTCACCTGGACATGGCCAATACGTATGGCAAAACCTTATCTCGAAAAAACGCTTAGGCTTGAACGCTCTGAAGCTTCAGCCTCGATTGATACAACAGGCCAGAAAGTAAAATTAACAGCCAGTGGAGTATCGGTAAGCTATCTGAAAACCGATGGTACCATACATGAAGTCATTTCAAACAATCAGCTCGTGCCTTTTGCCAATGGCCCTGTTCCGGTGGGGATGAAAGCTGTTGCCGACTGCTGGAAAGCAAGAATGGAAGGCGATGTGGGTATTTTTACAGTATGGTATAAAGGTGGCATTGACTCCATTCGCTGGGAGATGCACCCCGGCGGCAAACTTAAAATGGCCATGCTTGCATTGAACAAGGCTACAAACGATGGTGGCTTCGATGGTGGTTATATTGCCGATAAAATCGATTTGTGGGGGATAACATTTGATTATCCCGAAACTGAAGCAGTAGGCATTAAATGGTTTGGAAAAGGCCCATACAGGGTATGGAAAAACAGGCAGCGGGGTGCAACCATTAACCTTTGGCAGAAAGATTATAACAATACCATAACCGGCGAATCGTTCAACGAACTTGTTTATCCAGAGTTTAAGGGATATCATGCAAACTTATTCTGGGCAAGGCTTACCACAACAAGCGAGCTGCCATTTACAATTGCAAGTGAAAGCGACGGATTATTCCTTCGTCTGTTCACCCCACAGGAACCTGCCGGAAGCCTGAAACGCTCCCTGCCTGAATTTCCTGAAGGTGATTTGTCGTTTTTATACGAGATTAACCCGATTCACTCTTTTAAACCAGTAACGCAGATGGGACCACAGAGCGAACCCTCGAGCATCAGGATTAAAAAGGGCGACGAGGGGATTTCAATGGTTTTATGGTTTGACTTTAGTAACAGAAATTAATACGAGCTAAAATGATACAGAACCTGTTAAAACTTATTTTTATCGTTGTGCCCTTAACGGTAAATAGTTCACTTTGGGCAGCGGAAAACACCAGTGACTGGACAAAAGATGTTGGCGCAAAAACTTTTCCTGCTGCAAAACACGTGATTAAAGTGAATGACTTTGGCGCTAACAACAGGGGCCTCATTTTATCAACATCCGAAATCCAGGCGGCTATCGACAGTTGCGCATCATTGGGAGGTGGCCGGGTGATATTCGAGCCGGGAACCTACCTTACCGGGGCGCTGTTCCTGAAAACCAATGTTAACCTGCACATTGATGAAGGGGTTGAAATTAAAGGTGCGATAGGGCTTGAAGGATATCCTGAAATTGATACCCGTGTTGCCGGGATTGAAATGCGATGGCCTTCGGCAATTATTAACGTTATTGGCCAGGAAAACGTAGCAGTATCGGGTAATGGAATTATTCATGCACAGGGTAGGTATCATTGGGAGCGTTACTGGAAAATGCGCGAAGAATACACTCCAAAAGGCCTGCGCTGGGCTGCCGACTACGATTGTAAACGGGTGCGGACCATTCTGGTTTCCAATTCAAACAATATAACTGTTGAAGGGCTTACCTTGAAGCAGGCAGGTTTCTGGACTGTACATGTTTTATATTCCGAGCATGTTACAATCGACGGGCTTGTAATACAAAATAATATCGAAGGACATGGCCCCTCAACCGATGGGGTTGATATCGATTCATCGACAAAAATTCTGATCCAGAATTGCGACATCGATTGCAATGACGACAATTTTTGTTTAAAAGCTGGCCGCGATGCTGATGGGCTTCGGGTAAATAAACCTACTGAATTTGTGGTAATCAGGAATTGTATTTCACGCAGGGGAGGAGGCCTGGTTACCTTTGGCAGCGAAACTTCAGGAGGGATCAGAAATGTGGAGGTACATCATCTTGAAGCATATGAAACCATAAGCGGGATAAGGTTTAAATCGGCCACAACCCGTGGCGGCATGATCGAAAATATTTCCATTCATCATATTACTATGGAAAATGTGGCAACTCCTATCGAAATATCATTAAACTGGAATCCCTCTTACAGTTATGCCACTATTGAAGAAGGGCACGATTCGATACCTGAACACTGGCAAGTATTGTTGCAGAAGGTTGAACCGCCAGACTTAGGTATCCCGGCAATAAGTAATGTGAGTATAAGTGATATTGAAGCAACAGGTGCAAACAGGGGCATTTTTGCATCAGGTATCGACGATTCGTATCTGGATACTTTTCAAATGGAGAATCTGAAAATTTATTGCGAAATTGAAGGAAAAATTTCGTACACGAAAAATTGGGTATTCAAAAATGTCAACTTCATAAGTGAAAACAGCGATGGGCTAATTTTGAACAATAACATCGACTTTACTTTTAACGGAAAAAAATTGTGAAATACAAAATATCGATGAAAAAAACCAAGGCACTATACATTGTATTAATCCTGTTTTCGGCTTTTGCCGGAAGGAATGTTTATGCTCTCGATAATGAAAACTGGCAAAAGGAAGTTGGCGCAAAATCTTTTCCCGAGGCAAGTTCAACATGGTGTGTAAACGATATTGTTTCAGACACAAATATTAGCAATTGGGCTGAGGTGATTCAGTCAGCAATAGACAAATGCCATGAAGAAGGTGGTGGAATTGTTTATCTGAGGCCCGGAACCTATTCAACAGGTTCAATATTTGTTAAAGAAAATGTTCACCTCAGGATTGATGAAGGCGTTACGATAAAAGGAATTCCAACCGAAGAAGTATACCCGATTATTGATACCCGCATAGCAGGCGTTGAAATGAAATGGCCGGCAGCTGTGATAAACATTATTGGCCAGAAGAATGCAGCAATAACGGGCAAAGGAACTGTCGACGGCGAGGGAAAATACTTCTGGGACAAATTCTGGAATATGTTCCCCGAGTATGACGAAAACGGCCTGCGTTGGGCCCTCGATTACGATTGCCAGCGCCCCAGGCTGATCCTGGTTTCAAATTCAGAAAATATTACATTAAGGGGGCTCAGACTGGAAGAACCCGGGTTCTGGACCGTGCACATCCTTTATTCCAACAACATCACGGTCGACAGCCTGGTTATTCGTAACAACATTAACGGGCATGGACCCAGTTCCGACGGAGTTGACATCGATTCATCGAACCGGATTTTAATCGAAAACTGCGACATCGATTGTAACGATGACAATTTCTGCCTTAAAGCCGGAAAAGATGCCGACGGGCTAAGGGTTAACCGGCCCACCGAGTATGTAGTGATCCGCAACTGCCTGGCACGGGCAGGGCACGGGCTGGTCACTTTTGGAAGTGAAACATCGGGAGGCATCAGGCATATCGAGGCCTATCAGCTTAAGGCTACCGGAACACTTTACGGCATACGCCTGAAGTCAGCAAAAACCAGGGGTGGCACCATCGAAGATGTTTACATTCACGATATTGAAATGGACGATGTTTTTGTACCCATAAGGGGTACCTTAAACTGGTTTCCAAAATACAGTTATACCAAACTTCCTTCGGGGATGAAAACTGTTCCTGAACACTGGAAAGCGCTCACCGGTAAGGTGAAGAAGAAAAAAGGAATTCCCCGTTTCAGAAATTTCAGAATAAAGAAGCTTACAGCAACCCGTGCCGGATCGGCAGTTGAGGTTACAGGCCTGAAAGAATCGACCATTGATGATTTCATTATTGAGGATTCTTCGATCGATTGCAAAAGGCCTGGGTATATCCAGTATGTTTCAGACTGGACGTTTAAAAACGTCACCATTAATGCTCTTTCGAACGAAGCAGTAACCGAAGAGAATGCCACCAATATCAGGTGGGTTAATCATTAATTTTTAACACAATGGGAAAAAGAAAACACACACAGATTAAAATCATAGCAACCAGTGCGGTTGTTTTTATTGCAACTGTAAGCTTGCTTGTGATAATTACTTTTTCGGGTTGTTCCAAACATCAAGGCACAGTAGATAAGAATTGGCCTGAAATTTCGTCGCAGGCTAAACCCTGGACACGTTGGTGGTGGATGGGCAACGCGGTTGATAAACAAAACATCACGCAGCAACTTGAAGCCTTTCAGGAAGCAGGGCTTGGTGGCGTTGAAATAACCCCTATTTACGGTGTAAAAGGCTATGAATCATCTTTCATCGATTACCTTTCGGACGAATGGATCGAAATGCTCCACCACACTGCAAACGAAGCAAAGCGTCTTGGTCTTCAGGTTGATATGGTTATGGGGACTGGCTGGCCGTTTGGAGGGCCACAGGTTGAACCTGAATTTGCTGCATCAAAACTGGTAATCCAGAAATACCCGCTGAAAGCAAATGAAAAATTCGACCAGTCAATATCCATTAATGACCCGAAACAAACAGGGTTGGCGCAATTGCAGAAAGTAATTTTTGTTGACGAAGTGGATGGAAAAACCGATTTAACCCCTTTGCTTGATGATGATTTGTTGCAGTATACCGCTAAAAACAAAGGTGTTTTATATGCCCTTTTTTGTGCCAAAACCAGACAACAGGTGAAACGATCGGCGCCGGGTGGCCATGGGTATGTTTTGGACCATTTTTCGAAGGAAGCATTTGATGATTATGCGCTGGCTTTTGAATCATTAAAGCCTTTCGAAGGCAAACTCCGATCGATGTTCAACGATAGTTATGAAGTATACGGGGCTGATTTTACACCAGGTTTTTTGCAGGAATTTAATCAACGCCGGGGTTACGATTTAACCGAACATATTCCATTGCTTGAGAGCGCCAGTATCGATGAAAATTACCTGAGGCTGCTTTGTGACTACCGTCAGACCATTTCTGATATCTTGCTTGAGAATTTTGCTTCAGAGTGGCATAGCTGGTCGGCCGGTCATGGTTTTAAAACAAAATACCAGGCACACGGTTCGCCCGGAAACCTTATTGATTTGTATGCTGCTGCCGACATTCCCGAGTGCGAAGTTTTTGGCTCACCAAAGTTCGAAATTCCCAGCTACAGGCGCGATACCAATGAAGTACGTAAGGGCGATTCAAACAAAATGATGTTCAAATTTGCTTCTTCGGCTGCACATCTGAAGGGTGATGAACTGGTTGCTTCCGAAACCTTTACATGGCTAAGGGAACACTTCAAGACCACATTGGCCCAATGCAAACCGGTTGCCGAAGACCTTTTCCTTAGCGGTGTCAATCATATGTTCCTGCATGGGTCTACCTATTCGCCTGCTGAAGAACAGTGGCCCGGATGGAAGTTTTATGCATCGGTGAACTTCAATCCTACAAACACCATTTGGCGCGATGTTCCGGGGCTTTTCAACTACATTTCACGTTGCCAGTCGATACTTCAAAACACACAAAACGACAACAATATTTTACTGTACTGGCCTGCTTCCGATGCTTATGCCAATACAGTGCCAACACGCCTTTTACATCAGTTCAATATTCACTCGATTGAAGAATGGATGCTGCCTACATCATTCTATAAAGCGGCAACTGAACTTGATTCAAACGGTTATTTCTTCGATTTTATTTCTGATAACTTTATTCACAAGACCAGCTTCGATGGTTCAAAAATTATTGTTGGTGATAATACCTGTTACAAAGCGATGGTGGTTCCCGATATGGAATACATTGATTTTGAAACCATGCAGAAACTGATCGGTTTGAAGAAAGCCGGAGCCAAAATCATCTTCCTGGGCAAACCTGAAACTGTTCCCGGGGCTTATAAATTCTGGGAGCGGGAGGCTAAGCTGTTAAAACTGATTAACGAAAACGAAGGATATTTTACGGGCCATGCCCCCTTAATGGAACAACTGGAACAAGCAGGCATAGGAGGTGAAACAGCAAATCGATACGGATTAAAAATATTGCGTAAAAAGTGGAATGGCGAACCTGTTTATTTCGTGGTAAACCATTCAGCCAATACTGTAGATTCATTTATACCCTTCCGTGCAAAAGCAAAATCGGCTCTGTTGATGGATGCTTTAAGCGGAAAAACCGGGAAAGCAATGGTTAAGGAAACAAAACAGGGGCTAGACATTAAGTTGCAGCTTAAACCCGGGGAATCTGTTTTTGTTCGTACCTGCAAAAAAGAGATCAAAGCTGAAAAATGGAAGTACATTGAATCGTTAGGGTCACCTGTTCCAACAGGCAACAAGTGGACAGTAAAATTTATTGAGGGTGGCCCGGAATTGCCTGAACCACTCTTTTTAGATAATTTGGTTTCATGGACTTCGTTCGGTGATTCATATTCCAATTTTTCGGGAACGGCTGAATATAGTACTCAATTTTCGCTGGAAAAAGTAGAAGATACAGGATATATTCTCGATTTGGGCGATGTAAGGGAAAGTGCACGTGTAAGCGTAAACGGCCATGAGGCTGGCATTATATTTGCCATTCCCTATACCATCGACATTACTCCATACATTGTAAACGGGGTAAACGAACTTAAGGTTGAAGTGACCAACCTTGCGGCGAACAGGCTCAGCGCGCTTGAACGTTCGGGGTACGAGTGGAAGAAGTTTTACGAGATCAATATGGTGAATATCCATTACCAGAAGTTTGATGCGAAAAACTGGGAGCCAACCCTTTCTGGTTTAATCAGCGAAGTGAAGATAATACCTGTTCATTGACCCCAATCCCCTACTGCGCTCCGCTAAAGCTATGCGGCAGCGAAGAAGGGGGAGAGAGGGAATAACCCGAAAAGGTGTTGTCGTTCATTAAAGTTCATTGAGGAGTCCCCATCACAAAAATTGTGGCATAATGTAATATGACATGAACCAGTAAGGGTTAAATAATAATAACCCCGGGTGATCCGCCAGCTGGTGGAGTAACCCTGTGTAGAAAGTATCTGAAATACTACCGGCCACGGTCCCGACGTATGTCGGGATTCGAAAAAGAAAGACAATTGTAAGGCCTGAATGCAGAATTGATCAAAAAAGAATAAAAATAAAATATTTTAAAAATGAGAAAACTTATTTCTTCGCTACTATTTGTTTGTATTGTTGTTGCAACTTTTGCTCAAAAAGAGCTGCAACCTGAAAACATCCTGCAAAAAATGCAGTTGGCAAATCAGTATTTTATGAATGAATGGCCCGATCCGGGAAAAACCATCATCACAAACCGCGAAAGGCCCAGCAATATCTGGACAAGGGCAGTGTATTACGAAGGGTTGATGGGATTGTACAGCATCGATCCAAAACCTGAATATTACCAATATGCAGTTGACTGGGGAGAGTTTCACAAATGGGGTTTTCGCAGCGGAAATGAAACACGTAATGCCGATGATTACTGCTGCGGGCAAACCTATATCGACCTGTACAAAATCGATCCGAAACCTGAACGGATTGAGAATATAACCATTTGCATGAACAACCTGATTTCAAATCCTGAGACCGATGCCGACTGGAGCTGGATTGATGCCATCCAGATGGGAATGCCTGTATTTGCACAATTGGGTATGCTTACAGGAGAAAAAAAATATTTCAAAAAAATGCACAGCATGTATATGTATTCGCGCGACAAACATGGCGATAAAGGTTTATATAACCGAAAAGATGGTTTATGGTGGCGCGATGCCGATTATGATCCGCCCTATACCGAGCCTAATGGCGAAGATTGTTACTGGTCGCGCGGAAATGGCTGGGTAATTATGGCACTGGCCAGGGTGATGGATATCACTAATGGTGATACCCGATATAACAAGCGGTACCTCAAAGATTTGAAAGCGATGGCCGAAGCATTGGTAAAAGTCCAGCGTGAGGACGGCACATGGAATGTCAGTCTGCACGATCCGGATAATTACGGAGGTATGGAACTGACAGGAACGGCCATGTTTGTTTACGGAATGGCCTGGGGAATTAACAATGGAGTTTTAAATGAGGATGTATACCTCCCCGTTGTGGAAAAGGCCTGGCTGGCGATGGTAAATGATTGCCTTCACGATAATGGTTTTCTGGGGTATGTTCAAAGTACAGGAAAGGAGCCGTCAACAGGCCAGCCCCTTTCGTACGATAAAAAACCCGATTTTGAAGATTACGGATTGGGCGCTTTTTTACTTGCAGGTCTCGAAATGTATAAATTGAAAAGCAACTAGCATGAAGCGGTTAATCTTTCTGTATTTTATTTTATTTTTATTTCATGCCTTTGTTAGCGCCGAAGAGCCTGTTTACCTGTTTTCCTATTTTACCGGCCGTGGCGAAGATGGTTTGCACCTGGCATACAGCCTTGATGGTTTGCACTGGAAGGCATTAAACAATGGTGAAAGCATTTTAGCGCCTGAAATTGGGAAAGACAAACTCTTTCGCGACCCGTGCATTGTTGAGGACCCTGACGGAAAGTTCCACATGGTTTGGACAACCGGTTGGTGGGATAAGCATATTGGATATGCCTCGTCGGAAGATTTGGTTCATTGGTCGGAACAAAAAACAATTCCGGTTATGGCGCACGAACCTGAAGCCAAGAACAGTTGGGCGCCGGAGTTATTTTACGATAAGGAAAATGAAGAATATCTGATATTCTGGGCAACGACCATACCGGGGCGCCATTCTGAAGTGGCCGAATCGGAAAGGGAAAAAGGATTGAATCACCGGATGTATTGCACTACGACAAGGGACTTTCAAAGCTTTACAACTACGCGCATGTTTTTCAATCCCGATTTCAGTGTGATTGATGCAACTATTCTGGAAAATGATGGTGAATTTGTAATGTTCTTGAAAAATGAAAACCCAAACCCTCCAGAAAAAAACATTCGTTATACCATTTCCGAACAGGCATCGGGGCCATATCCCACAGAAGTGTCGGAGCCAATTATCGGTGATTACTGGGCCGAAGGGCCTACAGCCCTGAAAGTTGGGGAATACGTGTATGTGTATTTCGACAAGTACCGCGAACACCGTTACGGGGCTGTTCGATCGAAAGACCTGGAAAACTGGGAAGATGTTTCAGAAATGGTAAGTTTTCCGTCGGGTATAAGGCATGGAACAGCTTTTTCTGTCGAGAAAAAGGTGCTGGAGAATTTTACATTGGAATAACCACCTATGTTTTCTATATTGCATTGCACTGTTTTTTAAACCCCGGAAATCTAAAAGGCAGGTTAATTTGATAGGGATGAAAAACGAAATAGTATTATACCAGTCCGATGAACTTACCTCACGAATTGAAGTAAGGGTTGAAGATGATACTGTTTGGTTAAACAGGCAACAAATTGCTGCTCTTTTTGGAAGGGATGTCAAAACAATAGGAAAGCATATAAATAATGTTTTTTCAGAAGGTGAACTGGAAAGAGGTTCATCTGTCGCAAATTTTGCGACAGTTCAAAACGAAGGTGGCCGATTAGTAGAACGTCAGGTAGAATTTTACAACCTTGATGTTATTATTTCTGTTGGTTACCGGGTAAAATCAAAGCAGGGTACACAATTTCGAATATGGGCTAACCAGGTGCTTAAAGATTATCTTTTAAAAGGTTATTCGCTTAATCAAAGGATGAATCGTATTGAGGATAATGTCCATTCGCTAATTAAAAAAGTTGAGGAAATCGATTTACAAATACATACCGAATTGCCGCCCAAACAGGGCATCTTTTTCGACGGGCAGATTTTTGATGCATACACCTTTGTTGGCAATTTAATCCGCAGTGCAAAACAATCGTTATTTCTTATTCAAAAATGATATAATAATGAACTTTAATTGCAGAAAACTCAAAAATATTGAATTATGAAGAACATTTCACTCACCCTTCTTTTTGTTGCTGTATCCATTATGTGTATGGCTCAAAATCAAACCGACATTAGCCTTTTCATGCGCGCCGATAGCGCAACCTATCTTGATGAAGTCACTTCAGAATCGGGCGATTTATATAAAACCATTGGCCACCATGGCCCGGCTGTGGAAAACGAATGGATGGCTTTACGCCTTTATTTCGATCATAAGGCAGCTATCGATATTTACAACAAGGTTAAACCAGGCCTTGAGCTTAAGGCTGAACGCTGGTATCCTTCGGCCGAAAAGCAAAAAAGCGGCTGGGGCGCCGATTATTACAAAGTAGGCAGCACTGTTGGTTTAGGCGGCATCAGGCTTTGGGATGGCGAAAATGTTGTGAAATTGGATCCGGTCTCGATGCGGACCGCCCGCGTGGTAAAAGAACGTACCTCGTCATACATGGAAATGCTTTCGGAAGGTGTTCCTTATAAAGACAGAAAAGTAGATATACTGGTTCGGGTTACCGTTTTTTCAGGAATTCGCGAGGCCAAAGTTGAAGCCTTTGCTTTGACCAATGAACCGGTTCAGTTTGTAACTGGTATTAACTATCACACAGGCGGAGAGCTTTTTAACAGCGATGGGTTGATCGTTACCTGGGGCCTGCACCCCGAAGACGTGGCTGCCGAACCTGTTAAGATCGGGGGCGCGCTAATATACAATCCCGATGATTATGCTGAGAAAACCGATGACGGCAAACAAATTGTTTTGATCTCTAAACCCGGAAAGCAATTAACAACATGGGTGTCGTCGGCCTGTGCCAGGGAACCTGAGCTTAACAACATGGAGAGGTTTAAAGAATACCTGCTAACCCTCCAAACCTACTCTGGTGCTTCCGCCGACTAGCTATTTCTCTTGAGGAAAGGGGAGGAAAAGGGCTCTGCAAAAAAGAAAAGAAGTCAGTAGATTACATGTAACATTGAAACCATGAATAAGATAATTCTAACTACTCTGTTTTTGGTAATAACCGTTTCCTGTGTTTGGAGCGATCAATTAGCTTTTCCAACAGCTGAAGGTTATGGAAAATTTACCACAGGCGGACGTGGGGGAAAAGTAATTGAAGTGACCAACTTAAACGATACGGGCACAGGCAGTTTACGTGCTGCAATTGAAGCCAGCGGTCCTAGAACGATTGTATTCAGGGTTTCAGGAACAATAGAATTGACACGCGAATTAAAAATCTCCAATCCTTACATAACCATAGCCGGGCAAACTGCGCCGGGCGATGGGATTTGTATCAGCCAGTATCCTTTGGTTATCAATGCCGATGAGGTTATTGTCAGGTACATTAGGGTTAGGATGGGAGATGAAGCCGGCAATGAGTCGGATGCTATCAGCGGAAGGTATCATAAAAATATTATGATCGACCATGTGTCGGCCAGTTGGAGTGTTGATGAAACGATTTCTATTTATCATTGCGAAAATGTTACCGTACAATGGTGCATCGTATCCGAAAGTTTATACTTGTCGAACCACGAAAAAGGGACACATGGTTATGGGGGCATATGGGGATCAAATTACAGCACTTACCACCACAACCTTCTGGCTCACCATACAAGCCGTAATCCACGATTCGCATCTGGTTGCGGAAATAACGACTACAGAAACAACGTTCTTTACAACTGGGGTTTTAACAGCTGTTATGGTGCTGAAAAAGTACAGCAAAATTCATCTGAGTTTACCTTTTCGAATATTAATATGGTGGCCAATTATTATAAACCGGGTCCTGCAACCAAGTCGGGAAGTACCAGGTACAAAATTGCACAACCTTCATCACGCGATAAACAAAATGATTACGGCAAATGGTATGTGGCCGATAATTTTGTGCATGGCAGTGCCAAAGTAACTGCCAACAACTGGGATGGTGGTATTCAACCCGACGATGGCAGCCCGGCTATTTCGTGGTTAAAGCTTGAAGAACCCTGGTCTGCAATGCCCATTGATCAGCATACAGCCGAAGAGGCCTATGTTTTAGTGTTGCAAAATGCCGGAGCATCATTGCCCCAAAGGGATGCAGTTGATTTGCGTATTGTTGATGAAACAATAAACGCTTATGCAACTTATGGCGCTTCCTATGGAGCAAAAAAAGGGATTATCGATAGTCAGGCTGATGTTGGGGGATGGCCTGAATTAAACAGCCTTCAGCCCCCAACCGATACCGATCACGACGGAATGCCCGATGATTGGGAAACAGCGAAGGGCTTGAACCCGAATGATGATACCGACAGAAATGAAATTGGTGACGGGGGTTATACAAATCTTGAAATATACCTTAACGAACTGGTTAGCAACGGAGGGCCGGTAACCCAATTAAACTTGTCACCCATGGCTGATACCATCGAAACCGGAAATACCACACAATTATGGGCTTTGATTGAACCTGTTAATGCAAGCAATAAAGAGCTGCTCTGGGAATCAAGTGATACTACAGTTGCAATTGTAAATTCATTTGGGCTTGTTAAGGGAATTGGCGCAGGTACAGCGATAATTACAGTTACTACTGATGATGGTGCTTTTTCGGCAACGTCGGAAATAGAAGTGCTGGGAGACAACTCCAACGTTGGTTTTAAATCTCTGGGAAACTTCAGTATTTACCCCGTGCCTTGTAAAGATTTTTTAAATGTTCATTTAGGTGAAGGGCATTTCGAAACATTTAATATTTCTATCCTGGATATAACCGGGAAAATTATTTTTCAAAAAAAAGCAGTTGGTTCCAGTCATCGTTTCGATGTCACTGAAATAAAAAGTGGATTATACCTGCTGAAAATTGTTGGCCAGGATTTCAGTATTACTGAATCTGTAATTGTTGCCAAATAGTAAGATAGAATCAGACCGGTTTTTTTTTAAAAAACAATTCTGAAATATTCAGTTATGTAAAAAATTACAAAACATATTATGAAACTTATTTCAACAATTATTATTCTGGTTTTGCTCTTCATTGAACTGCCATTAAATGCAACCATAAAGTTGCCGGCGCTTGTTGGCAACCACATGGTATTACAGCAAAACAGCACTGTTAACATTTGGGGGTGGGCAGCGCCCGGCGAACAGGTTGAAGTGTCTGTGTCGTGGAATGATATCAAGCAACAAACCATTACCAAACCCGACAGCTCCTGGATACTTCAGATAGATACCCGTGAAGCAGGTGGCCCTTACACCATGCAGATAAAAGGGGAAAATACCATTCTACTTTCCGACATAATGCTGGGTGAGGTATGGCTTTGTTCCGGACAGTCGAACATGGAAAAGCCCATTGGCATTCAGCCCGGGCAAAAGCCGGTTTTCAATTATGAAGAGGAAATTGCCAATGCCAATTATCCACAAATAAGGCTTTTTCATGTGCCCCGGAAAATGGTGCCCGATATTCAGACCGACATTGAAAGCAGTTGGGAAATATGTACTTC
>JAFGEV010000003.1 GCA_016931385.1 Prolixibacteraceae bacterium | reverse complement strand
CTCTTTGTATCGCTGATATTGTGTTTTGGCTTCCTCGTAGTTCTGATTCATTTTTAAAGCATCGGCATAGTAAAGTATGGATAGCGGGTTTTCATAATCCTTGGCAACTACCTTTCCGAACCATAAGGCGGCTTGCGGAGAGTTGTCCATCTTTCGGTAGCACTCGGCAATGTGGTAGGCAATGTTCAGTTTTTCTTTTTTATCGGTCGTGTTCTGATAGGCATCTTTAAATTGGTCAACAGCAGTGTAATATTCGCCGGCATTAAAGGTGGCGTAGGCCTTACTGGCTTTTTTCCCCTGGGATGTTGCCAGTTGCGGGCATACTGCTAAAAGAGAAAATATCAAAACATATCTGACGGATTTCATATCGTACTGTTTTTTACAAGAGATAAACGAATCAAAATCAAGGTTCGTATACAAAAGTAGTATATAGAACAAATATAGTAAAAAGAAGATATGCACAGGGTATTCAGGAAAGGTAAAACAGAACGAAAAAAGGCCGGCAAAGCGCCGGCCTTCTCAAAAATCACACTAACCCTGATTTTTTTTTAGCGGATGAACAGCAACTCACGATACTTGGGTAAGGGCCAGTACTCGTCATCCACAATAAGTTCCAGCTTGTCCACATGGTATCGGATATCATCGAGGTAGCAGAAAATCTTGGTGGCGTATTCCATGGCTTTTTCACGTTCATTTTCAATCTTATTGGCTACTTTGCGCGCTTCTATCATCTCGGATACCTTGGCTTTGATGTAACTAACATGGTATGAGATGTTTTTAATCAGTTCGAGCCGGGCGCCTGCAAGTTCCTTGTATTCCTTATCACCAAAGAGTTCCTTCAGTCCTTTTACATTTGCAATAAGCTCACTCTGGTAGCGAATGGCAACCGGAACAACATGGTTCATCACCAGGTCTCCCATTACACGTGCTTCAATCTGAACACGTTTGGTGTAATAATCCCAGCGAATGTGCGTACGTGCTTCATTTTCGCGATCCGTCATCACGTCAAGGGAAGTAAACAACTTCTTTGACTTGGGTGTGAGGTAGGCGTCAAATGCTTCAACCGGGTTGCTGATGTTGGTGAGTCCGCGTTTTTTAGCTTCTTTCTTCCATTCATCACTGTAATTGTTGCCCTCGAAGCGAATGGGCTTTGATTCGGTTATGTATTTTCTCAATACCTGGAAAATGGCTTCATCTTTCTTAACATCCTTTTCAATGAGCTTATCCACATCTTTTTTGAACTCTTTCAGCTGCTCAGCCATAGCAGAGTTAAGGGCAATCATGGATACAGCCGGACTTGCAGATGAGCCCACAGCCCTGAATTCAAACTTGTTGCCGGTGAATGCAAACGGCGAGGTTCTGTTTCGGTCGGTGTTGTCAAGTAATATGGAGGGAACCTTGATTACATTCAGTTTCAGTTCGGTTTTTTCATTGGGCGACATTTTTTCGTTGCCCACTTTCTTTTCCAGCGCATTGAGCATATCGGTGAGCTGCTTGCCGATAAAGGCCGAAATGATGGCGGGAGGTGCTTCGTTGGCACCCAGGCGGTGGGCATTACCGGGTGAAGCCACACTGGCCCTGAGCAAGTCGGCATGTTTATGCACGGCTTTCAACGTGTTCACGAGGAAAGTTAAAAATTGCAGGTTGCTTTTGGGATTCTTCCCGGGTGAAAACAGGTTCACTCCTGTATTGGTAGCCAGTGCCCAGTTGCAATGCTTACCTGAGCCATTGATATGGTTGAACGGTTTTTCATGATGCAAAACAGCAAATTTGTGATGGCGTGCAATGCGGCGCATCATATCCATCAGCAGCACGTTGTGGTCTACGGCCAGGTTGCACTCTTCAAATATGGGGGCACATTCAAACTGGTTGGGAGCCACTTCATCATGTCGTGTTTTGACGGGGATGCCCAGCTTATAGGCTTCCGTTTCAAACTCATCAATAAAAGCTGTAACGCGCTCGGGAATAGATCCGAAATAGTGGTCTTCCAGCTGCTGGTCTTTTGCCGAGGCATGGCCCATGAGTGATCTGCCGGTTAGTACGATGTCGGGACGTGCATTGTATAAGGCTTCGTCAATGAGAAAGTATTCCTGTTCCACACCCAGGGTGGCAATTACCTTGTTCACATCTTTGTCGAAATACTGGCAAACATCCACGGCAGCTTTATCAACAGCATGCAGGGCTTTGAGCAGGGGAGTTTTGTTATCGAGCGCTTCCCCGGTATAGGAAACGAAAATTGTGGGGATGCTTAAAGTATTGCCAATGACGAAGGCAGGTGACGACGGGTCCCATGCAGTGTAACCCCGGGCTTCAAATGTGTTCCGGATTCCTCCGCTGGGAAAGCTTGAAGCATCGGGCTCCTGCTGGGCGAGCAGTTTTCCTGAGAAGGATTCGATAACTTGCCCGTCATCAGCAAAATCAATAAAGGCATCATGTTTTTCTGCAGTACTTTCAGTCAGCGGCTGAAACCAGTGTGTATAATGAGTGGCACCCATTTCAACAGCCCAGGCTTTCATGCCCGAAGCAATCTGGTCGGCAATCTTCCTGTCTATTCTTGTTCCTTGCTCAATGGCGCCAAGAACATGTGTGTATGCTTCATTCGACAGGTATTTTTTCATTTTTTTCTTGTCGAAAACATTACAGCCAAAATATTCCGAGACGGGTGCTTTGGGTTTTGAATAAGGCTTGATCTCTCTTTCAAAGGCGGTTGCGAGAGCCGAAAAACGAATTGCTGCCATATGGATTTTTATTTATGGTTATGGCTACAAAAATATAAAATATTTTAATATACCCCTATAAAAAATGACTTTATTTGAAAAAATAATGAAAAAAATAAAAAAAACATGAAAATAAAAGGGTGTTCATGGAAAAATACGAATAATTAACAAATTCTGATTGGGTCTAACGAAAAATGGATCTGCACCTGCTTTATTAATCGGGGTATTGCATTCAGGAAGAATTTGCATATTAAGTAGATTACATAGCCGTCAAGCTAAGAAATGTTTACGCCTTTACAGGCATACGCGTCAACTTACTTGTTATGTTTTGGTTTTAATCAATGCTTTAATTAATCCGGCATTCTAATTTGCCATGTATAAACTTCATAACCAGGGAAGAATTATATAAGATTTGATTTGATAGATGTATTAAATTTGAAATATAAGTTATGGCTTTGCAATCAAGATGGTAAGTACGATGTCCCCCTTTGGAGGCATAGCCGTCAAGCTAATGCTCATTTATCGTTAATAATGAAGATGTTATAAGTTGTAAGATGTTTATT
>JAFGEV010000257.1 GCA_016931385.1 Prolixibacteraceae bacterium | reverse complement strand
GGCACGCTTGACATACCCGATTCGGGCGAAGTAATATTTGAAGGCACCGACCTGAGAAATCTTACAGAAAGAACCCGTCCCGAATTCAGGAATAAAAAAATAGGAATGATCTTTCAGCTTCACCATTTGCTGCCCCAATGTACCTTATGGGAAAATGTACTTATTCCTACAATACCATTAAAATCTCAGGCAGAAGGTGCAACAAAGCGTGCCGAAAAATTACTTAAAAGAACCGGCATTTGGGAACAGCGTTTTCAAAAACCTGCCGAGCTTTCGGGTGGTGAATGCCAGCGGGCAGCCGTAGTAAGGGCATTGATCAACCAGCCTTCCCTTATCCTGGCCGATGAACCAACCGGGGCACTCGATCAGGACAATGCACTGAACCTTGTAGACCTGCTTTTGGAATTGAATTCCGAATTGGGGACAAGCCTGATCATGGTAACACACGCAACAGATCTGGCTAAAAAGATGAGTAAAATTTACAGATTAAATATGGGAAGGTTAGTTTAATAAACGAATATTGATGAATATGAACTTATTCAGGCTGTTTGTTTCAAGTATAAAATATTATTTTAATTCAAACTTTTGGGTTGCCCTTGGTATTTCAATCAGTACGGCTGTGCTTACCGGAGGCTTAATTGTTGGCGATTCGGTAAAATACAGCCTCGAAAAAGCGGCTGAACTACGTCTTGGAAATATTACACATGCACTAACAACTGGAGAAAGGTACATCACAACTGATTTATCGATAAGCCTGAACAAAGAGGGTATTTCATGTTCCGCTGCTTTGAAGCTCAAGGGAAGCGCTTCGGCAAACGGAGGCCAGCTAAAACTTAACAATATTTCAATTTGGGGTGTTGATGAGAATTTTGAAATTGTTGCGACAGGAAGAAATGATGTGCAGAATTTTTCTGCCGGACAGGAAAGTCAGGTTTATGTGAGCGAAAACGTGGCTCAACGGTTAAACCTTTCAGAAGGCGATGAACTACTCCTGCGCATTGAAAAAGCCAGCCTGATCCCGGCCAATGCCCCGTTCGTGTCAGATAAAGACCAGACCGTTTCGCAAAGAATAAAAATTGGAAGAATTCTGACAATTGAGGAACTTGGTGGCCTGAACCTTCAAACTTCACAAACAGCACCTTTCAATATTTTTCTGCCTCTAAACACACTAAACCAGTGGATGGAACTTGAAGATAAAGCAAATGTTTTATTAATTGCTACCCAAAAACCCTTTTTCGAAATTAAAAATAGCATCAGGACCCATTTCACTCTAAACGATGCCGGATTAACAATAAGGGAAGCAAATCTGAGCAATGAGTGGGAATTAACCACCGAAAGGGTTTTTATTGATAATGTAAGTTCCGGGCGTATTGAAAATTCAGATCTTGAACCTACTCCGTTATTTACCTATTTTGTCAACAGTTTTCATTTCAAAAACAGGGAAACTCCTTACTCTTTTATTTCAACTTTGCCAAACAATCGGTTAACTGAAAACGAGATTGTCGTTAACAAATGGCTGGCAGATGACCTGCAACTTAAAACCGGTGATTCATTGTTACTGAAGTATTACACCATAGGCCTCCTGAGGGAACTCACAGAGAATTCAATCAGTTTATCCGTTAAGCAAATAGTTCCCATCGAAGGGTATTTCGCCGATCAAAGCTTAATGCCTCAAATCCCGGGGCTTTCCGATGCCGAAAGCTGCCGCGACTGGCAAACAGGGGTTCCCGTCAACCTGGAAGCAATACGGGATAAAGACGAAGATTACTGGTACAAGTACCGTGGTTTACCAAAAGCGTTTGTTTCGTTCGACCTTGCTCAAAAACTCTGGAAAAACCGCTACGGTTCTGTAACTGCCTTCAGATTTAACCGGGATGAAATTTCAAAGCAGGAGCTTGAACAAACCATATTGGAGCAGATCGATCCGTTTGGACTTGACATTCAGCTGAAACCATTGAAAGACGAAGGGCTTAAAGCGGCCAGAAACGGAACCGATTTCAGCCAGTTGTTCCTCGGGTTAAGTTTCTTTATTATTATCGCAGGCATTATGTTAACATCATTGCTGTTAGGATACAACATTGAAAAGCGCTCATCTGAAATAGGAACTTTGTCATCGCTTGGTTTTTCAAAAGGAGCAATTTTAAAACTGCACCTTTTCGAAGGATTATTTTTCAGTTTTATTGGCGCTTTGCTGGGTTCAGTGCTGGCAATAGGATATAACCAGCTTGTATTTTGGGGTTTAAACAGGGTTTGGAACGACATTGTGCGCACACAGGTTTTGATCCCCAAAATTGAATTATCTGCCCTTGCAACCGGATTTGCCATCAGTCTTGCTGTTGCTGTTATAACCATTTATTTTTCTCTTTCGCGAAGCTTAAAGAAACAAACGGCATTAATTCAGCGAAAATCAATTCACACAATTGGTAAAAAAACATCTGTTACACTGAAAGTTGTATCGTTGGGCTTGCTTTCGGTTTCACTAATGCTGATTCTGTTTGAACTGTTAAAACAAAAAGGAAACCTCAATGCCGGTCTGTTCTTTATGGCCGGGGGGCTTTTGCTTGTTGCCTTCATTCTTTTTGGTGTTTTATTCATTTCAAAAGAAACAAAACCGGTTTTAAACCTGATGAGTGAAACAATGCTTGCCTTAAAAAACCTGAAACAGAACCGGACCAGAAGCATAATGGTCATTGCCTTACTTTCTATCGGTACTTTTCTGGTTGTAAGTACAGGCCTCAACCGCAAAGACCTCCTCAGCAGTTCATCGAGCCCTGAAAGTGGAACAGGTGGTTTCCTGTTCTGGGCCGAAACAAGTGTCCCTTTGTTGCATAGTTTGAACAATGAGGCATACAGGAAAGAACAGGGCTTTATTGCCGATTTCAGCGCGGTTCAGATGCGTGTAAACGAGGGTGACGATGCCAGTTGCCTCAACCTGAACATGATTTCAAATCCACGGATACTGGGAGTTGATCCGGCAAAATTAAAGGGTCATTTTTCGTTGCAAACTGGTTTTGAATACATCGAACGGAATAATTTTTGGGAAACATTGAATTCCTTTTCAGGAAATGTTATCCCTGCTTTTGCCGATCAAACGGTTATACAATGGGGACTGATGAAAAAAATCGGTGACACCCTGACCTATAAAAACGAATTTGGAGAAGATATTTACCTGGTTCTGTCTGGTGGTTTGGCTGCTTCTGTCTTTCAGGGGAGTGTAATCATTTCGGAAGAAGCCTTTTTGCAAAACTTCCCTACCTCGAATGGTAGCAAAGTTTTCCTGATAGATGGAAATGAAGAAAGCAGTGAGGCCATTTCGGATGAACTTTTGCTGGCATATCGAGACCTCGGGATCGAAATCACTCCAACTGCACAACGGCTTGCTGAATTCAAATCGATAGAAAATACGTACCTGACAATATTCCTGGTACTGGGTGCCCTGGGTTTACTTATTGGAACGGTTGGACTTGCAATTGTATTACAACGGTCGTTACTTGAACGGAAAGCTGAATTTGCCCTTTTGTCATCAATCGGGTTTACACGAAAATCAATATTGAAAATTGTTCGAATTGAATATATAATCTTATTATTTTCAGGTATTT
>JAFGEV010000256.1 GCA_016931385.1 Prolixibacteraceae bacterium | reverse complement strand
GCCTGGTCAAACCCCATTGAGTCGGTCCACAATTTGGTAGTGATGAAAATTTCGTCACGATTAATCCCGTACGCCCTTATTGCCTCGCCAATACTTTTTTCGTTGCCGTAGAAGGCTGCCGTATCGATAAGTTTGTAGCCGCTTTCAAGTGCAAATTTAACCGCGTTTTTCACTTCGCTGCCCTCGTTCGATTGCCAGGTACCCAATCCGAAGTAAGGCATTTCGATGCCATTGTTTAAAGTAAATGAACCTTTGATGTTAGTAATTTTCATTCAATTCTGTTTAATAAAGAAACTTAGCAATTAAGCAACCTTGATTTTCCCATCCCTGATTTGTTTCAAAAATTCATGTTGTTCTTCCAATGTCATACCAGCCATCTTTTCTGCCAATTTTTCCTTTATTGAACGAAAATATTTTACAGAATCAAACTTTTTTTTATTCATCAAAATACCCTCCTACAACTGAAGTGTCAATATAAACACGTAATTTCATTTTGCTATTTTCTACAAATTTATAAAATATTTACTGGTTTAGTAATGTCCCTTTCTACTAACTAAAATTTAATCGGTTAAGACTAAAAAACAATATTAGCTTCTCCTTTTTTAGACTCTGTATAGATAATAATTGCTCCATATTTTATACCCTGTTCAAATTGATTGTAATAATGAAGTTTATTAACTTTCAAAGATAATTGATTAAAGAAAATTAATGATGCGATATCAACATATCGGGATAATTAGATATTTTTGGATATATTTGAAATTGTATTGTAAAGAAACGGGATAATAATACTTTCTAAAAACCGATCGGAATGAAGCGAACGATCATTATATTCATTGGGGCTGTAGTAATTACCCTTATTTTGGTAAATGTACTTCACAAAGAAGTATATTACAACCTGAAGCTTGAAAAGCTGAAACAGGAATATGCCATAAAACCTGTTACACCGGTTGACCACAGCCAGTTTGAAGAGCTTCAAAAAGACTTCAATACCCCGCAGGAAGTTACCGGGGCCTGCATTTCGTGCCACAACAAGCGGCACATCGAGATCATGAACTCGTCGCACTGGAACTGGGAGCGTGTTTCGTATGTCGAGGGCCGGGGCATTTCTTCAATGGGAAAACGCAACGTGATCAACAATTACTGCATTGGCGCCCAGACCAACGAGCAGTCGTGCGCCAAATGCCACATTGGTTTTGGGATGACCAACGACCATTTCGATTTTAATAATGCCCGTAACGTAGATTGCATGGTGTGCCACGACAAAAGCGATGAATACATAAAAGGTGCAGCAATGTCGGGTTACCCCGACCGCTCGGTTAACCTTACTAAAGTAGCCCAAAATGTAGGCAAACCCACAAAATATAATTGCGGTATTTGCCATTTCAACAGTGGCGGGGGCAATAACGTGAAACACGGCGATCTTGAGAATGCATTACTGGCATGCGACCGTGAAGTAGATGTGCACATGGCTGCAAACGGCATGGACATGGAATGTGTTGCCTGTCACACGGCCGAAAACCACCAAATGCTGGGGCGCCTGTACTCGGTATCGTCAACTAACACGCAGCGCGCAACCTGCGAGCAGTGCCACACAACCACACCCCATTTCGACAACCTGCTGAACAGGCACAATGCCAAAGTATCGTGCCAGGCATGCCACATACCCGAGTATGCCAAAGTTAACGCAACCAAAATGGAGTGGAAATGGTCCGATGCCGGCCGCCTCAAAGATGGCGAGCCTTTTGAAGAAGACGATGAACTGGGAAACCATAGCTACATGTCGATAAAAGGCTCGTTTAAATGGGCAAAAAACGTGAAGCCCGATTATATCTGGTTTAACGGCACAGCCGACCATTACCTGCTGGGCGACACCATACAATCGGAACCCGTGATCATCAACCCGCTTTTTGGCTCACACGACGATGAAGAATCGAAAATTGTTCCCGTAAAAATTCACGTTGGCGACCAGATTTACGACAAAAAATACAAAATGCTCATTCAGCCTAAACTGTATGCCCCTGAAAAAGGCGACAGCGCTTTCTGGCAGGATTTCGACTGGGCAACCGCCGCCGAAGCGGGGATGAAGCGTGTAGGCCTGCCCTACAGTGGAGAATACGGTTTTGTTGAAACGGTTATGTACTGGCCCGTGAACCACATGGTTTCATCGAAAGAAAAAGCCGTTTCGTGTGCCGAATGCCATACACGCGAAGACGATGGCCGGCTTGCAAAACTGACGGGGTTTTACCTGCCCGGCCGCGACAGGTTCAAAACGCTTGATGCAATTGCCATTATTATCTTCTTCGGATCGCTTGCTGCCGTTATTGGCCATGCTGCATTGCGCGTCATTACATCTATCCGGCGCAAAAAATACGAGGTTGAAATTATCGATTACAATACTGAAAATTAACACCCATGAGAAAAGCATATATATACAAAGGTTTTGAGCGTTTCTGGCACTGGACACAGGCTTCGCTGATTATTTTTTTGGCGCTGACAGGATTCGAAGTTCATGGCACGTTTCATATTTTCGGTTTCGAAATGGCGGCCCGTTTCCACCGTGTTGCTTCATGGATGCTGATTGTGCTGGTTGTGTTTGCCATATTCTGGCACATTGTAACCGGCGAATGGCGGCAATACATTCCTACAACAAAAAAATTAAAAGACCAGATACTTTACTATTCCTTTGGGATGTTTAAAGGTGAAAAGCACCCGACAAAGAAGACCGAGCTCAGCAAGATGAACCCGCTGCAACGCCTGGTTTACCTTGCATTTAAACTGATACTGGTGCCTTTAACCGTTATTTCAGGCATTCTATACATGTTCCATAAAACCTTCGACCAAAACAACATGGTCGTTATTGAAGATGTTTCGCTTGGCAGCGTAGCCTTCTGGCATACCCTGGGCGGATTTCTGCTCATGATCTTCCTTATCGTACACGTTTACATGACTACCACAGGCCATACACCTACCTCGAACATTAAAGCCATGATTACAGGTTACGAAGAACTTGAGGATGAAGATGAAGAAAAAGAGAATAACAATACTGAAGATATAAAACTTTAAAAAATATTATGATTTTGGGCATACGTATTCATTTTCATGTTGGGCTAAAGCCCCAATTAGTTGATAAGATTCAGTAGCCCCTAATAAAGGGGGCTTTAGCCCAATCGTAAATAATTTTATTCTAAACTTCTGATAATAATAAAAAAATATAAAATTATGAAGCCAAAACCCTTTATGAACCCATACCTTGCAGGCTTCCTTCTCGGTTTAGTCCTGCTGGCAACCATATACATAACCGGGCGCGGACTGGGGGCAAGCGGCGCTTTGAAAAGTGTTGTATTATCAACCGTTGAAAACGTTGCACCAAAACATGCCGAAGAAGGGCTTTATTATTCCGAGCATACCGAATCGAACCCGGGCAGCCCCCTGGTTAACTGGCTTGTTTTTGAAGTTATTGGCGTTGTTATCGGCGCATTTATCTCGGGTTTAATTGCTAACAGGGTTGGTTTCAAATTTGAAAAAGGCCCACGGGCTACCAACACTGTCCGCATAATCGGTGCAATTGCCGGGGGTGCCCTTTTTGGTTTTGGCTCCCAGCTCGGGAGGGGCTGTACCAGCGGTTCGGCCCTCAGCGGTATGGCTGTTCTCTCGTTTGGCGGTATCATTACCATGCTGGCCATTTTTGGCGGAGCTTACGCACTAGCTTATTTTTTCAGAAAACTTTGGCTTAAATAAACAACTATGGGACCTTTAGTACCTTATATCATATCCGAAGAATTTAACCTGATTGTTGCCCTGTTAATTGGTATCGGGTTTGGTTTTATCCTTGAACAGGCAGGTTTTTCCTCAACACGAAAACTGGTCGGCCTTTTTTACGGCTACGATTTTACCGTGTTGCGCGTGTTCTTCACAGCCGGTGTAACTGCCATGGTGGGCGTTTTGCTATTAGGCCACTACGGACTTCTCGACCTGAGTGTGATTTATGTCAACCCCACGTTTCTACGTTCTGCCCTTATTGGCGGGATCATCATGGGCGCGGGCTTTATCATCGGGGGCTTTTGCCCCGGCACCAGCGTTTGTGCTGCAGCCATAGGTAAAATCGACGGGATGCTCTTTGTACTGGG
>JAFGEV010000028.1 GCA_016931385.1 Prolixibacteraceae bacterium | reverse complement strand
AGGGAATGTTTTTTATAGTTACGGGTTTGAGTATTATGAACTGCCTGTAAACACCAGTGGGGATGGATATGACGCTTTTAGCGAAGAAGTAAAACAATGGGATACAAGCTACGCGCCAGGTTTTGACGCCCTTACCGCGACAAACAACTTTGGAATTGATGGCTCCCTTTATGCAGGTTTGACCGCGAAAATACCAAACCCCTTTGGTGAGGACGAAATTATCGCCAGCGCCGGACTTAAAGCAGGAGTTGGAATGGGCTGGAGCTACAGTGACATGGGCCTTATGGATTTAAACGGTGATGGCTTGGGTGATATTTATCAACGTGATGGTCAAAACCTGAACTGGTATCCTAACAATGGCCTTCCTGGATATAGTTTCGGCATCAACAAATCCATGAGTATGCCGGGTTTCAACAGCCTTTTAAATTATGAAGATTCACGCAAATTATTTCTGGGAGCCACGGCATCAGGAGCCGGAGCAACAGCGGATTATAATCACCAATGGGTGTGGACCGATTCATTAGTCACTTTTTCAGATGTAGATGCCGATGGCTTGGTGGATATCGTTTGGCGGGACAAGGATTTTTGGCTTAGAAATGTAGCTGGCACTGGCTTTTCAAAGGAATACTGGGATTTTGATAATACACAATCGGTTTCAAATACACAAAAATCCGGTATAACCGATGAATTCAATAAGGGATATTATCAACAAAGCCCTCTGCGACGCTGGACATCCCGATGGCCGGGAACGATTACGATCAAAAACAAGGCCCATTTGATTACCCCTTTCAATAGTCATGATGGCCTGATTCTTGAAACATGGTATGGAGCCAGTGAACCTCAAAAAATGGAATTCCATCAAAATGATTCTAATACACTGGAAAAGGAATTCAATTTTAACGCGCAAGCAAACCAGGCCATCTATTTTTATCTTGATCCTAAAGAAGATGAAAGAGGCGACCGGGTATTCTGGGAAAGTCAATTGCAATACGAAAACATCAATTATTTTCACGCTATGAAAAATACCGCGGACTATTGCCCCCCGGAAGAAAACAACACAACCTTGCCTCACAACGACCAACGCTTGGCTAATTTATATAACAGGTCTTACGAATCAGGTTCTTATGTTTATAAACTGAAAACAGATTGGGAAAATTACGCCAATGTTTCGGCCTATGAAGCCATGGTCGAATATGGATATTTCATTCCCAAAACATTGGGTGAAAAAACCTTTAATGATATGTTTAATGGCCTTGGGGATGATGATCAGAAAGCTTTTACAAGCGAACAAATATCCCTTTCCATGGCCTGGAACTATAATAAGTTGACCCAAAATTATGACCGGATAAATAACCAGGCTGATTGGGTCATCAAAAAACACATATGCCAATTTACTAGCCTTGAAAACCGCCGTGAACTTGCCTTTTATGAATTGTATGATGGAAGATTGATTCCCTTGAAAAATAAAAGCCTTGTTATGAACAATTCACGATTTTATTCCAATTCGATAGCTAAAATTACAACAGAAGATCCACCCGAAAATCCGGGAATCTATAATTTAAGCAAAGGATATCTTCTGGACCGATTATATGTGGAGGATGGAACCGAAGCCGCAAGGTTATGGCTACAGGAAAATCAAAATGTTTTTGTGGAAGAAATCACAGCCATACCCGACGACTTGAAAATACTCGATGTCAATGCTTCCTCAGTGAAAATAAATCTTCATAATGTGGAGATTACTTATAGTTTAAGTAATTTTGACTCGGTTATCGAAGAAATGCCAGCTGACTTTTATGAAAATACAGTAAATGGCAAAGTCATCGGTAACAATAAATTGGGTTTGTTTGATTTTTACTCTATTTCATCGGATACATATAAAAAACTCGAAGTCTTGGCCAATAAAGACCAGGCAGAACTCCTGAAAGCAAATTATGTTTTTAATGAAACTGATGAAGTATGGCAACTTAAAAAAGAAATAACAAATACCAGCTTGATAATTATCATCGGTTTATTACAAAATCTATATCCATTAAGCACAGGCCCCTTTTATGATACTGAAGTAAACATAAAAAACATAATTTGTCTGGATGATGAACAATATAACAAGTTGATAAATTTCTTCAAAGCAGAAGAACAAAATCCTATCAGGAACGCTTTTAATAAAACCACTGTGGACAATATAAATTATTATCTACCAACTCAAAACCATCAGGATATTAGTCAGCAACTTTCTATTTATTTCAGGGAAAACATTGCCTTTCCGTGGTATGAACAAAAAGACGACCTTCGGGTATTGAAAAAACTTGAACAGCAGGAAGAAATTCAAAATCGAAAAGAAATTTTATCCGCGTTCTGGAATGAATTGAATCTGGGCACATGGAAATATGTCATAAAAAAAGTGGATATCAACCCCGATGTAAAACTGAATGTGGAGAATAGCATTTTACCAGCCAACCAAAGCCTTCTTGAGATGGCTATAGGTGTCGAGAACATTCAACCAGGCAGTGAAGTCGGGAAAATAACTTTTTCCGGAATAAATAGCCAGGGACAAACAACAGTATATCAGCGTTTTATCCCCCAGTTTAACAGCACACAGGATTTTAATGCCGCGCCCCATTTATTAAGCGAAATACGAAAAAAAATTCTGGCAGCCAGAAGCAATTCCAAACCAGATACTATCGATGATTTTTCCGGTGGTTATATGGGCTGGGAATATAATACATGGAAAAGTTATAAGGATTTTGACCCCGCGTTAGTACAAAAAATAAATATTAGCGGCCAAATAGATGATATGGAATCCAGATACACTCTTGGTATTCAAAGCAACCAACAGGGTGATGGAATAAATACAATTTTAACAACAATAATCAATAAAACAGGCAAGGAATATGTAACAGAACTCGATACAAATACCTGGATTGGCGAAATATCAAGTTACAACGCGCCAAACTTGCAATCCGATGGAACAAACCTGAATATAGAGTACACCTTTGCTCCTTATATCAAAGCCGATGAAATGGCACCCAGCCGGAAAGGCGGCGATTTTATCCATGAAACCTTCCAGGGAAGCGGTTCCGCGTCCAGAAACACACTAACTCTATTAAATAAAAGCCTGAATGACAGCAATGAAGTGACAGTTGGATATAATAATGTCTTATTTGGCGGAAATATCAGCATCAATTCCAGTACCTCCATGCAATACATCGGCCTCGCGGACTTTAATGGTGACCGTTATCCTGATATGCTCAATACCCCGACAGATCATAAGGAATCAAAAACTTTCATGCCGGGCACTAAAAAAGGGCTTGCCGACGAACAAACAATCACTGTTCCCTTTGATAATTTGAATAGATACAGAAACCTAACTGCCGGATTTGGTATAACCGGATCAACAGGTTCAATGGCGATTGAAGT
>JAFGEV010000027.1 GCA_016931385.1 Prolixibacteraceae bacterium | reverse complement strand
CGATGGTGATTATTTGCGAAGGGAAAGTTGGGGTTAGGGGAAATTTTGAGATTGTGCCGGTATAAATGGCTTTTACAAAACTGAAAACCTGACACAGGTTTGGTATGGTTAGTATGCCTTTCTTATAAACTCAATTGTTTATTCTTTTTTAAACAAAAAAATTCCGCCGCCTTGTTTGAGTATCATTGTCTTTTCGGCAGGGTTAAATTCCAAAACGATACCTGCCTGATCATATTTAAACTTATCCTTTTCAGTCGCTTCAAGTGGAAACGAAGACTGTCCTGTAGCCTGGGCAATTAATGTTTTGTTTTCTTTTGAAACTGTAATTTTCATTGGAAGCTGTTCAGAAGAATAAACACCTAAGTATTTGTCCAGATCTTCGGAACTGACATCAATGGTTGTAAAATCAGGAAAATCATAAGGCCTGTTGTAAACAGCGCTCAAAACTGCAATAGAAATATTGTTGTTGTTGTAATTTGATCCATTCGATATCAAAGCAAACGAAACATTTCCATGGGCAAAATGTGAAAAAACTGAATAAAAACCGTCTATTCCTCCCGTGTGCCCGTAACCGGTTTTGTCATAAAAGGGTATTTGATACAATCCAATTCCAAAGTTGTCTTTTAACGTTTTCATCTTTTCAAGGCTTTCCTTTTTTAGAAGCTTTCCGTTAAATAAGGCATCACTGAATTTTATCAGATCTTTCGGCGAAGTAACAATTCCGCCAGCACCCATCGGAATGGAAATATCTGTTTCAGGTTCAAGTTTCCAGGTTTCATTATATGTGTATGATTTACATTCTTTACCTGAAGTGTTAATTCCCTCTCCGAAATAAGTGTTTTCCAGGCCGACAGGTTCTGTAATATATTCTTTTAACAACTGGCTGTAAGGTTTCCGGAAACACTTTTCAAGAATATAGCTTAAAAGGACAAAATTTGAATTGCTGTATTGAAATTTGCTGTCCGGCTCAAAATCACTGCCCCCTTCAGCAATGATCGCTATCATTTCTTTTTCTGTTTTAGGCTGGGTATTCCAGGTTAAATAGTCATTGTCATCAGTGAAATTGTGTATACCGCTCCGGTGGTAAAGCAAATGTTCTATTGTTATTTCCCCGGCATAATCAATGGTTGGAAAATAATTGTCAATTGTTTGACTCAGGTCTATTTTCTTTTCTTCTACGCCTTTTAGCACCAAAACAGAAGTGAAAGTTTTTGAGATTGAACCAATTCTGTATTTTGTATTTTCGTTTGCTTTTATGTTGTTTTCGAAATCGGCAAAACCTACCGATTTTAAATAAATAATTTCCCCATTTTGAGAAACAGCCACGCTTCCCATAAATTTGTCATTTGATTCCAGGATTTCGAAATATCTGTCGAGCTTTGCTTTGTCAAAACCCTGAGCTAAGCCAATCAGGCAGAAAATTCCTAGAGCCAGTATTGTGAATACTATTTTTTTCATACGATTAAATTGTTTGTCTTAAAGGTATCGTATGGAACTCGCCCCACCAATTCGGGGCTCGTTTCATGTTTGATATTTTTTTTAAATACAGTCGATTTAAATTGCACACAACTTGCTTTCCTCAACTTACAGGTAAATGTGAAATATCCTTTTTTCAACTTTTTTAAAGCGCTCTAAAATAGGCTAAAATCTGATAATTTCAAACTGAGATAATTCTTCTGTAAATTTTCTGTGAAAGGGAATCAGTGTAGGGGGCAGTATTGATTGAGAAACGCAATCCGTAAATCTCAAAAACCAATCACAACCTGCGCCTTAACAGGCAATGCCCTGTATATTGAACGGATCTCATTCACGTCCATACTCATCACGATTGTAGGCGAATAATGTGGCTTAAAAGGGTGGAATACATTTTTAAAATAATCGCTGAACCTAAGCCGGTTCCTGATCCTTAGATATTTATTCCAAACTTTTTTTTCTGTTTTCGTAAGCCACTTTTCCTGCAGCATGATTATGTTTATGTCGTGATCAATCCCAATTATTAAATAGGCTGGATTTTGTATCAGGGTGTCGGGCATAAAAATCGAGTTCATTGCTTCGATTGTATCTTTTGGCGCCTTTTTCACAACAATGGGTTCTTTAACAATCGATGTTTTTTCATAAAAAACTGCTAAGGGTGTGCTAAAAAGTTTCAACATAACAATTGGTCTGAGGGCATCGAAGAACGGATCTTTTTCCAAAATTTCGAATTTTGAAGATTGGATATAGATCCCTTTATAACTAAGATTTACCGTGCTGTCGTTTAAGTTGATGGCCAAACTGAAAGAATCGGAACGCGACAAAAGAAGGCGGGATTCGAGAAAAGCCCGGGTTTTTGCAAGTTCGAACAATCCTGAATCGGCCAGGAAGTTTGAATGCTGTAAAACAAATACCGAATCGGCAAGGGTTTCCTTTTCCAGATGCCTGAGTTTCCGCTGTGGTGCCGATGCAATAATTGCCAAATAGTAAATCATTATGGCACATATCAGGATTCCGGTCACTAATTTGAGATACCTGTTCGATTGCCTGTTTTTCATTTTCGTAAAATGTTAATAGATGAAAACTTTTGAACCTATTTCGAGGGATTGATAAATTTTCTCCAGGTCATCGTCGTTCAGGCGGATACAACCATGAGTAACCGGAAGGCCCAGGAAACGCTGATAAATTGTCCCATGTATAAGATATCCATACCCAAGGCTCAGGGCATAATCGCCAAGCACTCCGTACTCAAAGCGTGACGAATGATTTTCAGATGGCACAGGTAATCCTTCTTCAACAAAGGCCCAGTCGGGCTTTTTCCAAACCGGCGATTTAGTTTTACCCCTAATTCGGAATTCGCCTTTTGGGGTTTTAAACAACCATTTTTGATTTTCTCCATTTTCAAGCTGAAGGTAACTGCCTGTTGAACATTTTCCGTGATGTACCATGTTTTTCCCCTTGTACAAGAAAAATTCATTTCGCGTGCTGTTTATAATCAGGTAATACGATTTGGGCGTATATGCATTTACCTTGTTGTTTAAAGAGGTTATTTGTTTCTGTATACTTTGTTTCATTTTGGCCACTACAAGAGAGTCGGCTTCCATTGAATCAGGCTGGCTGAAAAATGCAACATTTAGTGAAAATTTCTGTAGTAACCCAGGCAGGAACAAAATGGAAAATATTAGTAGTATTGTCAGTATAATTCCTTTAAGCCAGCGGTTTAAATGCTGTGTGTTTAGTTCAGCAGCCAGGCTTTGTTTTATTATGACGAGTAATTTTTTGAATGCTTTATGCATTCGAAAGAAAACCATTTTCAGTTTAACGATCATTTTATTTATTCAATTTCATGTATTCTTCAAGTGTATTCATCGAACCAACAATGGTAACAGGGGTTCCAACGGGACAGTTTTTAAAAAGCACATCCATGTCATGGTTAGAAAGTGCGATGCAGCCATCAGTCCAGTCGGCCCCTTGTCCGCCATGGCCATGTATTTCAATCATGCTACCAATTTTTTTATCGGGGCTTAAAGTTCCGTTCTTTTTATTGCTGTTAAAGCGTTTTTTATCTTCTTCGTTCGGGTAGTTTATTAAAAGGGCTTTGTAATATTTTGTTTTTCCGTTTTCCATTTTTTCTGTCAACTTATAATTTCCCTCGGGGGTAGATTTGTCTCCTTGATATTTTTTGGGACCCATCCAGTTCTTCCCAAGTTCAATATCGAACTGACCGGTTTGATTTCCGTTAATGTAGAGGTAGCATTTTCTTGCCAGTTTGTCGATAACAATTGCTGAAGTTTTATTTTTTCGTGAATAGTCAATTGTTGTTTTCACCCATTTTTTCCACAAATTTGAACTTGACAAGTAATTATTTAATAATGAAATATTTCTGTTGTAACTTGTTTCGATTAAATACTTCGACTCCATAGTTTTTTTGTATGCCTGGGAATAATTTTTATTTTCCAGTTCGATTTTAGCTTCAGCAAGCAGCAGTTTGCCTTTTGAATATTGTTTTTGATAATTTTCAACCGGGAGGTTTTTAAAATTATTCTGAAAGCTTATGCTTTTTTCCTGCAATATTTTTATCTCTTCACAAATTTTATTTTTCAATTCTTTAGAATTTGAATCTGCATTGATTGCTGCTATTTTCGATAGCTGTTGGGCTTCGGAAGCATATTTCCGGACCAGGGAGTAATCTCTGATCAGGAAAAACTTTTCATTTTCGGTTTTCCATAAAACCATTGCTGAGTCATATAGCATTTCGGCGTGTTCGAGATTTTTTACCGAATACATCCCTGCATTTTTATCTTTCGCTTTTGATATACTTTCCCTGGCCCACTGCAAATCGGATACGGGAGGTTTATCGCATTTTAAAACAAAATACACAACTAAAACTGCAAACAATAAGAATGTGAGCAGGAACAAACCTGCTATTATTTTCTTTTTCTTCCTTTTCATTAAGATTAAAAAAAACCCGGGAAGTTCCCGGGGTTGTAATTACATTTTGAACAAACTAATTTACTTCTGTTTTTTTACCTCCTTGATTGAAATTTTTCTATTGCAGTTTTTAATTCCATATTGATATTTGAAGCATGTTCTTTCAAAGCAGTTACTTTTGCCAGCTTATTGTTAAGGTTTTCGGTGTCGGGTATTGCTGCAACTTCAGCAAGACCATTGTCAATAGTCGCAATTTCACCTTTAATGGCCATCAGTACTGTTGAGCCACCTTTGCCTTTTGGAGCTTTTAATACCAACTCCTTATTCTCATTGTTTAACGAAGTTGTTTCATTTAAAGCGTTGTTTATCTCTGTTTTAAGTTCTGAAATTTTGGCTTCGGTTTGTAGTTTAACCTCAGCAGCGTTTTCAGTAACAGCCAATAATTTTGCTGAAGCATTCTTGAAGTTCTTAAATAATTTTGATTTCTGAACCTCAATTTCTTCAAGGCAAGCATTCATCGAATCTTGCAAAGCCATAAAAGCTTCAGGTGCATATAATTCGGCTCCGGCGTTTTGAGCTTCGGTTATTGCCAATTGGGCATTGTCAATTTCCATCTGGGGTAACTTACCGCAACTTGTTAAAAGTGTTAAGGTAGTTGCCAGTAACAAAATGTTGAAAAAAATCCTGTGTTTCATTTTTATTAATTTATTGATTACAAATTATTTTTTAAAAACATAAACTATAAGTTTGTTTTTGATTTGTTATTAAGACGTAGTATTTACCTAAAGTAACAGGCTGACAAAAAATATTTATCTTCGGGGAGTACAAAAGAAAGATTTCAAAAGCTCATTATTGAGTATTGTATATAGGACAACTGAATTGATCGGATTATGAAAAATATCCTGAAAAGTCAAATTAGTGATGAAGATGCGGTTAAGCAGGTTCAATCGGGCACCAACCTGAAGATGTTTGAACTTTTGTACACCCGTTATCATGAAAAAGTATTTGAGAAATGCTTTAGCCTGGTAAAGAATAAATCGCTCGCAAAAGAACTTAGCGAGGATATCTTTTCGAAAGCCTACGAGAAACTTTCAGGAATAAAAAACCATGCATCATTTTCATCATGGCTTTATTCGTTAACCTATAATCATTGCATCGATTATTTAAGGTATAAAAAGAAATTGCATTATCCCGATTGGAACCGTTCGAATGAAATACCGGAAATAATTGATGAAACAGAAGAAAACCTGGTTGATATTAATTATGAAAACCTGATGAAAATATTTGACCTTATTCACCCCGAAGAAAAGGCCTTACTGTTAATGAAATACCAGGATAATTTATCGATTAAGCAAATTGCCGGTTCGTTAAGAATTAGTGAAGATGCTGCAAAGATGCGTTTAAAAAGGGCCCGGTCTCGGGTGGTGTTTCTTTATAAAAAAGAATTTTTTATTTGAAATTTTGTGTTACTATATATTTTTTTTCCGTCTCAAAGTTAAACTAGTGATAATGGTAAATTTTTTATCAAAATTGTTTGGGAAACCTGAAATTATAATACCAAAAAAAATCAAGGAGGTTTTGGTTGCTAAATTTCCCGACATTATTAATGTAGAATGGAACAAAACAGCTGATTTTTTCGAAGCCATTTTTTATAAGGATCAGCTTGAATATATTGCCCTAATTTCCCCGGATGGTGAATTGATTGAATACAAAAAATTTCTTCCCGATGGTTTTTTGCCCCAGGTTATAATCGATAGACTTGCGTTAAAGGGTGAAGTCATGAATGCAGTAATGATAAACAAAGGAAACGCGATCTCTTACGAAATCATAATACGCGATAGTGAATTAATCAGGTACCTCTATTTATTTGACGAAACAGGTTCGGTTACTGAAATGAAAAAACTTTGAAAATCATCAGTTTCAGTTCTTCTTTAGTATTCTTTTTTGAAAAAAACTTTGTGTTTTAAAAGATAATTTGAGCTTTTGACTAAAAGATTTCTTTCTCTCCTTGGTGACTTCGCGCCTTTTTGCCTTTGGGTGAACCCTTAGCTTGCCTTCAAAAGTTTCATTCCGGCATTCTCGACCTTACTGCGGGCATACTCCCCGGTAATGGTAAATTGCTTATGACCATTCGAAGGCATTTCGAACATGGCATCGGTCATAATGGTTTCACAGATTGAACGCAGCCCCCTGGCTCCAAGTTTAAATTCTACTGCAATATTTACAATATAATCGAGCGCATTTTCTTCAAACTTCAGGTTGATTGAATCGAGTTCAAAGAGTTTGATGTATTGTTTTACAATCGCGTTCTTTGGTTCGGTAAGTATCCTTCGCAACGCATCAGGGTCAAGCGGGTCGAGGTAGGTAAGCACCGGCAGGCGGCCAATAATTTCAGGTATCAGCCCGAATGCTTTTAAATCCATTGGGGCAATATATTGCATCAGGTTTTCACGGTCGATGTGGGCAGTGCCCTCAATTGCGCTGTAACCTACCACCTTTGTGTTCATCCGTTGGGCAATTTTCCGTTCGATTCCGTCGAAAGCGCCACCGCAAATGAAAAGGATGTTTTTGGTATTTACGGCAATCATTTTTTGTTCGGGATGTTTACGGCCACCTTGTGGAGGTACATTTACAACAGCACCTTCAAGTAATTTTAACAATCCTTGTTGCACCCCTTCTCCCGATACATCGCGGGTAATTGAAGGGTTGTCGCCTTTACGGGCAATCTTATCAATTTCATCGATAAAAACGATACCCCGCTCAGCAGCTTCAATGTTATAATCGGCAGCCTGAAGCAGTCGTGTGAGCAGGCTTTCAATATCTTCGCCCACATAGCCGGCTTCGGTCAGTACTGTGGCATCGACAATGGTAAAGGGCACATGCAGCATTTTTGCAATGGTTCGTGCAAGCAGGGTTTTCCCTGTTCCGGTGGGGCCAACCAGGATAATGTTCGATTTTTCGATCTCAGTTTCGTCATCCTCCACTTTCTGGCCAAGCCGCTTATAATGGTTGTAAACGGCAACTGAAAGAATTTTTTTGGCGTGGTCCTGCCCAATTACATAACTGTCGAGAAATTCCTTTATCTGTTTGGGCTTCATCAATACAATGCCTTTCATGTCGAAAGTGCCCTTGCTTTTAAATTCTTCCTGAACAATTGAATGGGCCTGTTCGATACAGCGGTCGCATATGTGACCGTCCATACCGGCAATCAGCAAATCAACCTCGTCTTTAATTCTGCCGCAAAATGAACATTTATCCATTTAAATCCTTTCTTCTATTTTTTATTTCTGACAAGTACGTTGTCAATCATGCCATAATCGACAGCTTCCTGGGCAGTCATCCAGTAATCCCTGTCAGCATCTTTTTCCACTTTCTCGTATGTTTTGCCTGAATGACTCGCAATAATTTCGTACAGCTCCTTTTTCATTTTCATAATTTCCCTGGCCGTAATCTCGATATCAGAAGCCTGTCCCTGTGCTCCACCCATAGGTTGATGGATCATGATACGCGAGTGGGTAAGCGCAGAGCGTTTCCCCGGGCTGCCGGCTGTTAACAAAACAGCGCCCATCGAGGCAGCCATGCCTGTGCAAATGGTTGCGACAGGCGATGAAATAAACTGCATGGTATCGTAAATACCAAGGCCGGCATATACCGATCCGCCGGGTGTGTTAAAATAAATATTGATGTCTTTACCGGGGTCGGTTGAATCGAGGTAGAGCAGCTGCGCCTGTATAATATTTGCAACATAATCGTCGATTGCCACGCCCAAAAAGATGATACGGTCCATCATCAGGCGTGAAAAAACATCCATGGTAGCAATGTTCAACTGCCTTTCCTCTATAATGGTAGGTGAAATATAACTGCCATAAACCGAGCTGATGTATTTGTCGACCGACGAACTGCTTAATCCTATATGCCCTGTGGCGTATTTTTGAAATTCCTTTTTATGATCCATACGGTAAATTTTGGAGTAACCTTAAATTATTTTCAATTTTTTACAAAGTTAGAAAAATTTAGAACGTTTGGATTCAATACATAAAAAAACCCCGCCGGGGCGAGGTTTGCTTGCTGGTTATGCTTTCTCGAACATTTTATCGAACTCTTCGCGGGAAACCTCTTTTTCATCGAGGGTAACCTTACCTTTAACCACCTCCATAATTTTGTCTTCCATTTTACGGTTGAACAGGCGGCTGCGGTCTTCCTGTTTATCGAGCATTTGTTTTGCAAAGCCATCGAGGTGCTCGGCAGGCACTTCAAACATGCCGTATTGCCTGAATTGTGCAAGGGCAACTTCTCTGGCCAGTTGCTTTAATTCCTCCTCCTCAACCTTCAATTCGTTTTCCTTGATGATTTTTTCTTTAATAACCTGCCACCTGAGGTCGGTCATAAAAGCTTCGAATTCTTCATCAATCTTTTCTTTTGTTAACTCCTTGTTTGTTGCAAGCAGCCAACGTTTTAAAAATTCTTCAGGGAAATCCATTTTCACCTTCTCGATAAGAAAATCGCGGGTATCGATCGCAAACTTGTAATCGCCCGAAGGTTTAAACGCACTGTCGATTTCTTCTTTTACTTTTTGACGAAATTCTTTTTCGGTTTTTATGGTTGTTTCTTCGCCATAAATTTTTTTGTAAAGATCCTCGTTAAGTTTCGCAGGAACAAATTTATGAACTTCCTTAATAGCAATCCTGAAGTTTCCCTCAATGCTTTCAGCTTCTGTTTTTTCAACATTTAACAAGTATGCTATTTCGGTATTGTTGGGGTATGCTTTTTTGATGTCGAACACAACCTCATCGCCAACTTTTTTGCCAATGAATTCTTTTTTGATTTCATCGTCTTTGATAACATCGACTGAAATAAGAGCCATATCGACCGATTTTCCGTTTTCCAAAAGGTTGCCTTCGGCATCAAGCTGGGCAATATCGCCGCGTACTGTTCCTTTTTCTTCTACCAGTTCGGTGTCCTCATTAGCGCCAAAGCGCATTGCATAAGCTTCAACCTGCTGGTCGATCATTTCTTTGGTAACTTTTATATTGTAAAAAGGCAACTTTTTGCGTTTGTCGAGGCTGATATTTGCTTCAGGTGCAAAACCAATGTCGAAAACAAATTCAAAATCGGCATCTTTTTCCCAGTCGATTTCAGGTTGTTTTTCTTCACTTGGAAGAGGTTCACCAAGGATGTCAAGTTTCTCTTCAACCAGGTATTTCGAAAGTTCCTGGCTCAGGAGTTTGTTCACCTCATCGACCAAAGCAGCCTTGCCATACATTTTTTTAATGAGGCCCTGCGGTACTTTACCTGGCCTGAATCCGGGCATATTGGCTTTTTTCCTGTAGTCTTTCAATACCTGTTCAACGTTGGCTTCGTAGTCATCTTTAACGATGCTGACACGAATGAGGCCGTTTAACTCGTCGATATTCTCCCTGGTAATATTCATTCGTAGTAATTTTAAATTTCTGTTATCAAAATTTAGTGCCTCTTGAAAAAACATTTTTTTATCAAAGCGGCTCCTGAAGAAATTCTATTTCGATACTGATCTAAACAACATAAATTAAAACCGTCCGGCATTTAAAAATGTTCCAAACGGTTTGTTTTTCTGTGCGGACGAAGGGACTCGAACCCCCACGCCGTAAGGCACCAGATCCTAAGTCTGGCACGTCTACCAATTCCGCCACGCCCGCTTAAAAGCGGCGCAAATATAAATCTTTTTTATAAACTGTACAATTTATCGAAGGGTATTGAAAGCTAGTTTACAGGATGTTCAAATTTTTCCCGTTTTTTCCGTAATTCAAAATTCTGACCAAGGTATACTTTGCGTACCATTTCGTCATTAGCCAGTTCTTCGGCACTGCCGGCCTTAAGTATTGAGCCCTCGAAAAGCAGGTACGAGCGATCGGTTATTGCGAGGGTTTCGTGCACGTTATGATCGGTTATCAAAATGCCGATGTTTTTATCCTTGAGGTGATATACGATGTTTTGAATATCTTCAACAGCAATAGGATCAACCCCGGCAAAGGGTTCATCAAGCAAAATAAAATTCGGGCTTATGGCCAGGGCCCTGGCAATTTCGGTACGGCGCCTTTCTCCCCCTGAAAGCTGTATCCCCTTGTTTTTTCTGATTTTCTGAAGGCCAAATTCCACAAGCAGTCTTTCCATACGTTCCCTTTGTTCTTCAGGCGAGAAGTCGGTCATTTCGAGTACAGCCTTCAGGTTATCTTCAACGCTCAGGTGCCTGAACACCGATGCTTCCTGAGCAAGATATCCTATCCCTTTTTGGGCCCTTCTATATACAGGCAAGCGCGAAATTTCTTCATTATCGAGAAATATTTTTCCCTGGTTAGGCCTGATTAATCCAACAATCATATAAAACGAAGTTGTTTTTCCCGCGCCGTTTGGGCCAAGCAAGCCAACAATTTCACCCTGCTCAACCTCTATCGAAACTTGTTTAACAACCGTCCGCTTCCGGTATCGCTTTTCAATATTTTCTGTCCACAACTTCATTTTAAATAACTGGCTTTAATTCATTAATAGTAAAACCGGTCTGCAAACCTATTCTTTCTTCTTCTTTTTTACAAAATTATTAAACTTCACTTCTCATCCCTTTTCAACTTCTTGTTTACAGAACGTGAAATACCTACACTTATTTCATACAATATAATTAACGGGAAGCATACAAGTAACTGGCTGAAAACATCGGGCGGGGTAATAATTGCCGAAAGGACAAGCAACAAAACGTAAGCATGTTTGCGGTATTTGCGCATGAATTCAGGGGTTACCATCCCTATTTTACTCAGAAAAAGTACCACAACCGGAAGTTCAAATATTACACCCGAAGCAAAAGTTACCGATGTAACCGTACCAATGTAGGACGCCAATTTTATTGTGTTTGTAACTTCCTGGCTTACAATGTATGTGCTTAAAAAATGGATTGAAAGAGGGGCGATCAGAAAATAGCCAAACAGGATACCAGTGATAAAAAGGAATGAAATATAGAATACAGCTCCCCTGGCTGTGCTTTTTTCATTCGAATGCAAGGCTGGTTTAATAAAATGCCATATTTCCCATACAATATATGGCGAAGCGACAATAAGCCCTGCAACAATTGATATTTTTATGTGTGCCATGAATTGTCCTGCCATATCAATGTTTACCAAGGGGAGGGGCGATTGGTTTATCGCGAGGATAACCTTTTTTGTGTTCAGCAAATCCGACAAGCGCTGGCTAATAACAAGCAGATAATGGTTCGAAAAAAAATCGGGGGTTCTGGGTTTTAAAATAATGTCGTTGAAAATAAAATCACGGCTAATAAATGCTGCTATCATGAAAACCAAAGAAACGACCAGTGCCCTGATAATGTGCCATCTCAATTCCTCGAGGTGGGAAAGAAAAGGCATTTCTTTGTCAGTATTCTTTTTTCTTTTCGACTTGAACATGATAAACCATTATTGCCCGACAAATATACATAACAAAAGAAAACCATCAATGCCTCTGGATGAGTTTGTAACCCGTGCATCACAGGTCAGTCCTGTTACAACTGGCGTAGAGTGCTTACCCATTGAATATATCTTTTGCCAAATACCTGACCTTTTCCGTCCGAAGGGTGGCTGTCACTTCTACAAACATTCAACCGCGGACGGCTTTATCATTTTTACGTT
>JAFGEV010000255.1 GCA_016931385.1 Prolixibacteraceae bacterium | reverse complement strand
ATTTATTTGAATATATTATCGTGCTTTATCATTTTAACGAAGTAGAACGTTGGGAACCCATTGTAAACCCTCCGGCATCGGACCACGAACACAACTTTGGTCTATTTTCCACACGTATTCCCAAAAGGCCAAACCCGATAGGGTTTTCTATTGTAAAACTCGAAAAAATTAAAAACGGGGTTTTATATCTTTCTGGCCTGGATGCTTTTGAAGGCACACCAGTACTGGATATTAAGCCTTATCTTCCTTCTGTTGACTGTCCTAAAAGTGTTCAAAATGAAATGATTGAAAAAGTCCTGGGCCATCATGATGAAGATTTTATTGAAGATTCCACTTTTTATAAATAATTAGGAAAAATCAAAAGATGAACGAACATGATGAAAAAAATGATTGTTTGTATGTAGCTGGTAAACTTATAGGTGAACAAAAATATGGCGAAGCTTTAAACTATCTGCAAAAAAAATTGGACACGGGAAATAAAAACGAAAAGATCCTGGTGTTAATGGAACAAATAGAGAAAATATTGGAATACCAAAACAAAGATATTTTCGGCTCAACCAATCTTGATATGGACCCCTGGCTGGAATAAGATTCTTTAACCTGCATTATTCATAATTTTTTAAAACTTAAACTTTTTAAAAATGCTGTCACAACCACCCGTAAAACAAATTGCTGCTATACACAACCTTTCAGCTTGCGGCCGGACATCTCTGTCAGTTGTCACCCCAATTTTATCAGCAAAGGGTATAAAAGTGGCCTGTGCCCGATAGCTGTATTATCCTCTCATAGCCGTTTTGAGGGGTATCGTTTTGCTGATTTGACAAACCACATGCAAGCTATTCTTGATCACTGAATATAATCCTATCAATAAAAAAATGGAATCCTGCTCTTCCAGCGGTAACAACCCGAAAGGGAGGAACTTCTTTTTTTATCCTTTTTACCGCATGGTTACATTTTATCACAAGATTCTATATTTTCTTTATTTCCGGGATTCTTGTTTTTCGGGTTTCTTCCGCTATCTCGTTTATTTCTTTAAGCATGACTTCCGATATGGGTACTTCTTTTTCTTTTTTCAAGAACTTAACATTTTTCATCCTTTCAATTTTCAAAAAAAGCTTCATGGGTTTTTCCATTCTTGTAAACATTAGATTATCCGCAACATCTTCCAAAATCTTAATTTCATTGGCAAGGGCACTGGTGCTTACAGCAAAAGCATAAGTACGGCTTTTATCGTGTTGCAGAACCTCTTTTAATTTATTTAATATGCTGTCCTTATATGTTTTAGAAAAGAGCAGCAGGTTCAATGCAGAGCCAAAAACCAATGTGCCTAACCCGGTTTTATCAAGCATATTTTCAGCCTTCTCAATCGTTTCATCCCAAATTTGGGGTTTTACCATATTGGCTTTTATCGTATCTTTTCCTGTTATTTTATAGCCATTAACACCCGGATCAAATTGTATATATACTACCTTTCCGTGATAAAGGTCGAGGTCCATATTATAGAGTTTCTTCATAGCCGTTTTTACCAGTTCTCCGGTGGGGTATTGCAGGGGTATTCCAATTAAAGAACCTCCTGCATTTAACCAGGCAGCTACAAAGGCAAATTCAACCAGTGGTTTACCGGTTCCCCCTGGCCCGCTTATCAGCGTTGATGATGGAATTGAAATACCTTCGGGTAGCAATTCATCAAGCCAGTTAATTTTTGTTTTTAAATTTGTCATGATTGCTTTAATTATTTCTTGTAAGCTCTGCTGCGAGCTTGTTGATTTCAAGATTATATAACACTATGCTACTGTTATTTCATCATTCAGGTAGACATCCTGTATGAGATTAAGCAGCTTGATCCCCTCGTTCATGGGTCTTTGAAAGGCTTTTCGGCCTGATATAAGACCTGAACCTCCGGCCCGCTTATTAATAACGGCTGTTCTGACTGCATCTGCAAAATCTTCGGCCCCACCGGAAGCACCTCCTGAATTGATCAAGCCTATTTTACCCATATAGCAGTTGATTACCTGGTAGCGGCACAGGTCTATAGGGTGGTCAGAGACAAGTTTTTGGTACATATCGGGATGTGTTTTTCCGAATTTAAGATCGGTAAACCCACCATTACAGTCTGGTAGTTTCTGCTTGATCAGGTCGGCCTTGATGGTAACACCGAGGTGGTTGGCCTGCCCGGTTAGGTCGGCTGCCGTGTGATAATCATTTTTGGATGTTTTAAAATCATTGTTTCTCGTGTAGCACCATAAGACGGTTGCCATGCCCAGTTCATGTGCTTGTTCAAAAGCTTCTGCTATCTCAACGATCTGACGGTTCGATTCCTTCGATCCGAAATATATGGTAGCCCCTATTGCAGCAGCTCCCAGGTTCCATGCTTCCGGCACAGTACCAAACAGAATTTGGTCATATTTATTGGGATAAGTCATTAACTCATTATGATTTATCTTGGCAATGAATGGAATTTTATGGGCATATTTGCGTGCATGAAGCGCCAATCCGCCCAAGGTGGTAGCCACCGCATTGCATCCCCCTTCCATTGCGAGTTCAATAATATTTTCGGGGTCGAAATAATCAGGATTGGGTGCAAAAGAGCTGCCTCCTGTATGCTCAATACCCTGATCAACGGGCAGAACGGAAAGGTAGCCTGTTCCGCCAAGCCGTCCGTGATTGTAAATTCGGGATAAGTTAATCAGCGTTTTCGGATTACGGTCGCTGATGCCAAATACTTCATCGATTGCATGGGGGCCGGGGAGGTACAGTTTTTCCTTCGGTATTTTAGGATGATCAAAGGTCAATAAAGTGTCATCGCCACTTAGCAATTCAACGATTTTTTCTGTCGTGTTTATTAGATTATCCATAATATTGGGGTTTAATTGATTATCATTTGTGTATACTTCCAGTTTTTCGGATTATTCTAATTATTCAGTTGTGAGTTATATTGGTTTCGCCAACCTTGTGAACCCGGTTGCCTTTGACAAGCCCAGGCACCCTGCAATTCTTTTTTTAAACTTCGACAGCTCTGCTACAGGCTAGTTGTTTTATAAAACATTTTGTCCTTAAATAAAAGCCCGGAATTCAATGTATGAGCTGTATTTTTTGAGGTTTCTGAGTGTACTGTATGATTCTTATTTCATAAACCTACACCGGCTATTTTGAACCCGCACTTCGGACATTGTCCGTCTTTAATGGTATTATGTATTACACCAAAACCCGAACGTTCAATCAATAGTTGACCACACCGGGGGCATTTCGTATCTGTATCACCAACCGGTGAAACATTCCCGATATAGATATAATTAAGTCCGGCCATAAGACCTGCTTCTTTTGCTTTTTGCATTGTTATAACAGGTGTAGCAGGAATTTCCTTCATTTTATAAGCAGGAAAGAACCGGTTGATGTGCCAGGGCACATCTTTTCCAAGTTCAACAGCAACAAAATCGGCCATATCCTGAATCTCTTTGGGATCGTCATTGATTCCGGGAATAATCAAACTGGTTACTTCGAGCCAGATTCCAAGTTGTTTTATCCGATTGAGATTATCGAGAACAGGTTGCAGTTTCGCCCCCATGAGACGCTTGTATGTTTTATCCCGGAATGCTTTTAAATTAATATTGACAGCATCAAGGTAAGGATTAATCATATCAAGCATTTCGTATGTCATATAACCGTTTGATACGTATATATTTTTAAGCCCCGTTTCCTTTGCCAAACGTGCAGTATCATAAGTGTATTCAAAAAATATGGTTGGTTCCGTATAGGTATAAGCGATACTTTTGCAATTGGATTGTTTTGTGTCCTGGACAAGTTGTTCGGGAGTTACTTTTTGTCCTGATTCCAATATATCAATACTTGGGATTTGTGAAATATTCCAATTCTGACAAAAGAGGCATCGAAAATTGCATCCGGGTGTGGCAATTGAATAGGTTTTTGACCCGGGATAGAAATGGTATAATGGCTTTTTTTCTATCGGATCAATATGTTGTGCAATTGT
>JAFGEV010000254.1 GCA_016931385.1 Prolixibacteraceae bacterium | reverse complement strand
TACTAAAATGGAGGCCGAAAACGCTTATGATGTAATCCCGATAAATGGCATTCTGTTTATGATTGCCGATGATGGGTTTTACCAGTATGATTACACCGATGTTGACAACATTAACTTGTTGAGCCATATCGAAGTGAGTTTGGTTGAAGAATAAAAACAACAAAATTCCAAATACCAAAGAAATACAGGAACGCGGATGACGCGGATTTGGTGGATTATCGCTGATAATATCCGTGTAAACCCGTTCAACCCGTGTCGTCCGCGTTCCAAAGTATCAGTTCGTCAAATCCGATTCATATATCGTAAACAGAACAATACCTGTTGCACCGTCTAGCTGTTTTTCTTCCAGCAACCACGAATCCCACGAGTTATAATTGTAAAAATGATGGATACTATCAGGCATTTCCCTGGCAGGCCCAACCCAGGATACTTTCAGGCTGTCGTGCCGGTAAACCCGGGCCTGGTCTTCAAATGGTGCAAAACCACCACTAAATATACATACAACAGGATCTTCATCATCATTAACGCCTGTAATACTATGCCAATATAAGGTTGTATCATGGTGTGGTATGATCGTATAACTTAACAATGGATGATAAGCTGCACTGTCTTTCCCCAATAACAATAATAATGTATCAGAAGTATCATTCCTGAAAAACACCTGGTAATAATTATCATGATAGTCCTCCCAGCATCCGGCCAAACAAAATATCAAAACACTGAACAGTATTCCTTTACGGCCAATCCGTAAACCTTCCATAAGCTGAATCAATTTGCGAATCATAATTTGTTTTTGTTAAAAGATTATTGTTTAAAGTCATCTTCGGTAATTGTAAATGTGGCTATTTCCCACTCGTTATCATGTCCGCCCATTTTAATTTCCCATGAATTTACATTAAAATAATGGTGTACAGAATCAGGCATATAACGAAAAGGCGCAGCCCATTTTATTAACAATTCACCGTTACGGTAAATTTCAACAGTGTCTCCTGGATTATCATGCTCTCTGCCAATTATTTCTAAAGATTTATATTTATAATGGCCTCCAATCCTTTTTAATCCCGGTGGTAAATCAGTTGGGTTGATAAAAGAATTTTCCCGTAAGTATTTCTGAGTTAACTGATAATATAAAGAGTCCTTTGTCTCATTATTGATCCATACTTGATTTTCAAAATCAGGATCCCTTTGCCAACAACTATTAAAAAGCAGGATGAAGAATAAACAGCTAAAAACCATAATCTTCAAACACTCCCGTGACTTGTGTTGCATATCCATAATTGCTAATTATTTTATTTTTAAGTTTTTCGTGAGAATTTACATCGCTTGTTTGACAAGCAAAAATCTGGGCTGGAGTAAAACCATAAGAAGAAACTAAACGATCAAGGATACCTGGTTTAAACCAAGAATAATATGGATCAAAATATCCCCAGCCAAATATATCTTTTGTGCATTTGTAGCCAGAATAATAACCCCACATTTCGCCAACACCAATAAAACCGTCTAAATTACCGGTTCCATCACCATAGGTATCATTTCCTGCCAGATAATTGTTAACAATCCCGTTTACAAAATTAAACCAATATGGATTTCCAACCTTGGAATAATGGCTTGCATGTGATAACTCATGAAAAAGTGTGCTATATGTGTCAAACTTGGACGAAAATTCAGGTGCAATAAAAACGTCAGGCAAAACAGTTATTAAGAAAGTTGTTCCCGATAAACCCATCGAAAGCATTAAGTTTATCAGGATAACAGGATCTAGCGACAGATAATGTAACATCGGTGCGCTCCCTCCCCATCCAACTGAATTATCGCGCAAGGCCAAAATGCGTAAACCCGAAGGTGGAAGGCTAATACCATTTGAAGGGCACAACTGAGAACGAAATATATAAGTTCCGTTATTAATAGTTGATAAAAGCGAAGAATTATTGTCTGATAGTTGTTCAGTCCCTTTAGTTGGGTTTAAAACATCTTCCTGTTCACAACCAACAAAAGCCAGTAAAACAAAAAACGCAAAAAATAAAATGTTTATTCTCATAATGATTACTTTTGCGAACGGGGAGTTGCTAATTGGCGTTACTGCTCCCTGTCCAGATTATTTATTAATTTGATTTGAAGGCAGCATTTGCCCGGGTTAACGTGCAGTGTTGCCTTTATTTTAGATATTCATTCTATCAATCTTCTTTAACATTTGCTCATTCCGTAATATGGTTTACCCTATAACCAAATAAACGTTCGCTCATAAAAGTTTATGATATGCGCCTTACAACGAAAGGGAATTATCTGTTTTCATATAGCCTGGTCCGATAATGTTATTCAAATGCAATAATAATAATAATAATAAGCAATAATTGTTAAAAATATTATGCAAACAATGCGTCTTATAAATACCAAACAGATTCACTAAGCATTTAACGACTTACATTAAATAATACATTTAGCAGACATAAACACCCAGTGATTTCTTGTAAATCAAAACTATCTATTCAGAGAAGAAAGAGCTGCTGAAAAAAAAGAGAAAAAATATTTGCAAGGTAAAAACATTGATTTATATTTGCATCGCTTTTGGCGAAAGGGCGGTTAGCTCAGTTGGTTCAGAGCATCTGGTTTACACCCAGAGGGTCGGGGGTTCGAATCCCTCACCGCCCACAGAATAAAGGTCATTTGTAAAGTTGCAAATGACCTTTTTTATTTAGCTACTACATTCTTTATTGGAGTAAAATAATCTTAAAAAAAATGCCGGCTAAACCGGCACCTAAAATTCCTTTGGTCGACTAATGAGCCTGCTCTTCGAGTATTTCGTAAGCCCTGTCGAGAATTGCAGAGTCATCCAACAGAACGATACCCCCATCGGGGCCAGGTTCCATATGGATTCCAACCGTTTTGCCATTTGTGTAATTAGCCCCTCCAAAATAATTCCTGACGGTTTCAACCTCTACTTCAAATTCGCTGGCTAATTGTCGAATTGAACCGTCAGGTAAACTGTCTTTGATTTTACGCAGTTCATTAAATGTTATCTTCTTTGTCATGGCAATAAAATTTTATTGGTTAGAAATTAACAATTGCTTAAATATTTAATACCCTAAAATTAAAAGATTATTTGCAAAGCAAAAGCACTTTATTAAATAATATTTAATCGGTCGGTAATTATTTAGCTTACAAAAAAAAGACAAAAAAAAATGCTTTTATATTAATTCCCTTTACCAGTATTACTTGTCTGTATCGTGGCAATAAATTTTATGGGGTGATTATTTCTTGTCTTTAACATTTTTTAATACAACACAGGTTCAAAGCTGTTCAGGCAATTGTATACAGATTGCTGTAAAGCAGGCCTGAAATTCATATCATAAAGCTTTTTATTTTCACGGGTAGGATATACCCTGTTCGACATGAATATAAAAAGCATTCCGTTTGCCGGATCGGCCCATGCAAAGGTGCCCGTGTACCCGCTATGGCCAAAGCTTTCGGGGCTTGTTTCGGGAGCCGGGTAAGCATCTTTCAGCGCTTTTGATTGATTGCCAATATAGGGTTTGTCAAAACCTAAACCCCGACGGTTTTCGTTTTTGGGGTATTGAATACGGGTGAATTCATTAACGGTTGCTGAATTGAGATAATGAAAATCGCCATAGCTCCCTTTATTAAGATAAAACTGCATAATTTTTGCCAGGTCGTTGGTGGTTCCAAATAAACCCGCGTGGCCCGAAACACCCCCCATCATGGCAGCCGTTTCGTCGTGAACAAAGCCCTGTAATAACTCATTTCTGAAATGTTCGTCCCTTTCGGTTGGCACAAACCTGTTTAACGTATACTGCTTATATGCGTTGTATTTTACAGTTGATGCACCCAGCGGCAAAAGAAAATCATTATAAAGTGTCGTTTCAAAATTCCTGCCGGTAATTCCTTCAAGCAAGTCGGGCATTAATATGAAACAAAGATCGGAATAAGCATATTTCTTTTTTTTAAGCAATTCAGAATTTTTAATTTCCCTCAGAATTCTCTGCTTATAAAATTTATTAATGTACATTTTTTTTGAAACCCTGTAGGGAAAATTTACCGATGGCCTGTCGCGGATAATTCCACGCTTAAACTGTTTTTCTTTTCTGAAGGTATCAAGGTAAAACGCAATCCAGGGGTTCAAACCTGCCTGATGTGCAAGCGCTTCGCGTAATGTAAAAGTTGCTTTATCGGCATTGGCAAACTGTTTCCAGTATGTTGAAAATGGCTTATCAAGTTCAAGTACCGAATCTTCAACCAGTTTCATGACAAGCGGAAGCGGGCCTGTAATTTTAGTTAATGAAGCCCAATCGTAAATATTGTTGTTTTGAACATTTGTAATGCTGTCGTAAGTATAATATCCGTAGCTTTTATGAAATATAACTTTTCCGTCTTTGGCTATTAAAACCTGGCATCCGGGAAATATTTTTTCATTAATACCGTAATTTGCGAATGAATCGACAACAGCGTTCAACATACCTTCATCAATACGGCATTCCCCGGGGACAGTATATTTCAAACGTCCGTTTTTTTTTACATCTACGCCATCTCCTTCGATAAACAGTCCCGGCACCGAAACAGGCAGCCTGCTATTTGTGCCGGTGGCCCCGAAAATTAATTGGGCAGCATAGTCCTGCGAAAGGGAGTTATCGCCATAAGTAACTATGAGCGCATTGGCAGTGTCTATTCCTTTGAGATATTCCAACGCATAGGGATTACAAAAGGCAACAAAAACTGAATTTTTTAAACTGCCCAACTCACTGATCACTTCAAGCTGATAATCTGTAAGTCCGTATTTTTGCGAAGGGGTCATCTTTAATCCATGAAGGCTGATAAGCACCAGGTTATAGTTCGAAAGTTTTCTGAATACCAACGCTATGTCCTTAGGTGTTTTGTTCTCGTCAATGAAAAAATGCTCGGTTTCAAGGTAGCTTTCAACCCTTGTCTGAAAGGCTGTTTTTTGGGATGTCCCTAAAGCCAGTGTGGCAATCTGAAGGGTGTCGAGGCGTTGCAATGGGAGAATATCATCCCGGTTATATACAGCCGTAAGCGATTGTTCAAAAAGTAACCTTGCAGTCAATTTGAAAGCCGGTTTATTCAGGTCGTTAGTCAATTCTTCAGGTTTACCCGGATGCATCTTCTTACTAAAAATCCATTCTTTAGACAGCAATATTTTCCTGCATTTTTGATCGATCATCTCCTCTGAAATTGTACCCTTTCTTACGGCCCTGGCAACCGAAAGGACAACTTCTCTTGGGTTGACCACGAACTCAATCACATCGGCCCCGGCTTTCAGTGCTTTTACTGCGGCTTCGCCTTCTTCATAATAATCGGAAATGGCCTTCATGTTCATGCCATCGGAGAATACCAAGCCCTGAAAATGGAGTGAATCCCTCAGGATTCCTGTCAATATTTTTTCGGAAAGTGTGGCCGGAACATTTGTCTTATCTATTTTCGGAATCCCGATATGTGCGGTCATAATTCCGCCAATACCTTGTTCAATCGATCTTCGGAAAGGTATAAAATCGATTGAATCAAGCAGTGTATAATCACTGTCGATTACTGGCAAAGTGAGATGGGAATCGAAGGCTGTGTTGCCATGTCCGGGAAAGTGTTTGAGTGTAACCAGCACATTGGCATCCTGCATTCCAGAGGCCAGTTTTGTGCATTTACGGGCAACCTGTTCGGGGTTTTCACCAAACGAGCGATAATTGATAATGGGATTATCCGGATTTGAATTTACATCGGCAACAGGGGCAAAGTTGAGGTTAATGCCTAACCGGCGGCACTGCATCCCGATTTCTTTCCCCATGCGGTATATCAGCGAATCGTCGTGAACGGCCCCCAGCCCCATGGCGTGAGGATAAACAACAACCGAGTCCATTCTGAACGACAATCCGTTCTCGGCGTCAATAGCTATAAAAAGGGGTATTTTCGAGGCCTGCTGATATTTTTGAGCAAGCCCTGCCAACCTGTGTGGCGACGATTTCAGAAATAATACGCCTCCAATGTGGTATTTTTCAATTTGGGAAAGGATAAGCTGCTCGTCGGTATCACCCAGGTTTGAATAGGCCGTGACCATAATTAGCTGCCCGATTTTTTCTTCAAGCGACATTTTTGATAATACCGAATCGGCCCAAACACCTTCCTGTTTCAGAAAAGGTGGGATGCTGCCAAATATGTTCCCTGTCAGAAAACAGAAAAATAAAAAAGGAACAAACCATTTGGTCAGCTTACGTTTTCCGATGGCGATTAAAAAGCTTATCTTCATTCCCGGTTTTCTGAAATACATGAATTATGCCCGGTAAAATTAAAAAAATTACACCTTCACAATGGGAAAGGATAAAAAAGATTGTTTCTCCGGCTATTATTCTTCTTGCCTTGTTGTACCTGCTTTGCTGCTCAGGAATTCCGAAAGAAGTGAAAATTTTAACCGGCGCAGAACAATCTGAAAAGTATCTCGCTGAATTATCAGGAAAGAATGTTGCCCTGGTTGTTAATCAAACGTCGATGGTAAACAACATGCATCTGGTCGATTTCCTGAAAGAAAACGGAATCAGAATTAGGGTAATATTCGCACCAGAGCACGGATTCAGGGGAGAAGCCGAAGCCGGGGCCGAAATTGAAAACGGGATCGATTCAAAAACCGGGATATCCATCGTTTCGCTTTACGGCAAGAACAAAAAACCAACAGACGAACAACTGGCCGGCATCGACCGGGTGATATTTGATATACAGGATGTGGGCTGCCGTTTTTATACCTATATCAGTACCCTTCATTATGTGATGGAAGCATGTGCCGCAAACAATAAACCGCTTTTGATACTTGACCGCCCCAACCCAAACGGCGATTATATTGATGGTCCGGTTTTAGACACCGCACTGAAATCGTTTGTGGGGATGCACCCTGTACCTGTTGTGCATGGTTGTACATTGGGTGAATTTGCTCAAATGATCAACGGGGAAAACTGGCTTGATAGCAACAAAAAATGCAACCTTAGGGTTATTCCGGTTGCCGGTTATACCCATTCAACCCGCTACAAGTTACCCGTGAAACCATCGCCAAACCTGCCAAATAACAAAGCGATAAGACTGTACCCTTCGCTGTGTTTTTTCGAGGCCACTAATGTAAGCATAGGCCGTGGAACTCCTTTCCCTTTCCAGGTAATTGGTTACCCTGACAGCAGCATAGGAAGCTTCAGTTTTACCCCGGTTTCGATAAAAGGTGTTAGTGAACACCCAAAACATCAGGGAAAAACCTGTTACGGTACCGATCTTCGAAACCTATCGGAAATTCCTCAGTTCACATTGAAATACTTTATCGAATATTTCAAAAAAGTGGGCTCGCCTGACTTATTCTGGAACAGCAAACAATGGATTGACCTTTTGTCGGGTGACACACTTTTCTACCATCAGGTAAACAATGGCTTAACCGAGGCCGAAATCAGAAAAACCTGGCGAACAAAGCTGGAAGCATACAAACAAATCAGAAAAAAATATTTGCTTTATCCCGATTATGAACAACCTTAACCCGACAATCTTCCTGTTCTTGTTGCTGGCTTATTTTGCATTGCTTTTGCTCATTTCGTATTTCACCGGCAAAAAAAGCAAAACACAATCGTTTTATACCGGCGACCGGCAATCTCCCTGGTATGTGGTGGCCTTTGGTATGGTTGGGGCAACCATTTCGGGTGTAACGTTCATTTCAGTGCCCGGCGAAACTGGCAACAGCGCGTTTCATTATTTCCAGTTCGTGATGGGTAACATGGTTGGGTACATCATTATTGCAACACTGCTCCTCCCGTTTTATTACCGGAAAAACATCGTCTCAATTTACACAATATTGGAAGAGAAAACCGGAAGAAAAGGATATTTAACAACTTCAGGATTCTTCATTCTGTCAAAAATTATCGGGGCTTCATTCAGGTTATACCTTGCAGCTTTGGTGATCGATATGGCCATTTTCGGCCCGCTTGGCATCCCATTCTGGGTAACCGTATTGTTTTGCCTTTTGCTCATTTGGCTTTACACCTTCAGGTCGGGCATAAAAACCGTGGTATGGACCGACACCCTGCAAACGCTTGTTTTACTAACCGCAGCTATTGCTTCGGTAATTGTTCTGTTGAAACACTTTGATAAGCCTTCATCTGAATTTTTGGGCAACCTATTATCGAAACCGGAAGCCCGGGTCTTTGAATTTGGATGGAAGTCGCCCAATAATTTCTTCAAACAGTTCTTTTCGGGCATTGTTATTGCAATAGCCCTTAACGGGTTCGATCAGGACATTATTCAGAAAAATTTAACATGCAGGAATGCAGCCGATGCACGTAAAAACATGCTTTGGTTCAGCAGTTGGTTCGGACTGACGGTTTTCCTTTTTCTGGTACTCGGGGCAATGCTGTATGCTTTTGCAAAGTTGGAAGGGATTGAAATTCCTGAAAGAACAGACAGGCTTTTCCCTTTAATCGCATTAAATTACCTTGGAGCTTCAATTGCTGTTTTGTTTGTGCTTGGAATTTCAGCAGCAGCCTTTTCAAGCGCCGATTCTGCCATTACAGCAATGACCACATCGTTTTCAATCGACTTTCTAAAAATTGAACAACACATAGAAGGCAGGCAAAAAAGAATCAGGAACTTTGTTCACCTGATTTTTACATTATTAATTTTTGGGGTAATTATTCTTTTTTATAATCTGAATAACGAAAGCGTTGTTGTTTCCATATTCAAAGCAGCTGGTTACACTTACGGCCCCATAGCCGGGGTTTTTTGCTTTGCTTTCTTTTTCCGCCGCAGGCCGATTCGTTGGTTGATTGTTCCGGCCTGTATCGCTTCGCCTGTTATCACATACCTGATTACCGTACTTTTTAAGCACATAGCCAACGGATACAGTTTCGGCTTCGAGCTAATCATTATCAATACGCTGATAACAATTCTGTTGCTTTCATTTTTCTCGAAAAAAGGAGCATTAAAAACATTAACCAACTTGTGACACTTCTTTTTTCAAAAATGATCGTTCAGGTTTCTGCTTTTTAAAATGCTTGTTCCAATTTGCCTTTGATAAGGAAAAGTCCATAACATCCCAATATTTCCGTTTTGGTTTTCCCATTCGTATGCTGTTTTTGAAACAGTGCCGTTATTTTGAGTCCGATATTGAAACAAAAGGTTTCCATATGTGTCGTAAAAATAGTCCGATTCAAGATTTATAGCCCAATCTGATATTGAGTAATCCCATGCAAGGAAAGATGTTTTTGAAATTACATCGCCTGAGTATTCAAAGGCTGTTTTGCTAATTGCTTTGTAGGAACCATCGGCTTGAATATATTTCACCAGTTGTGAGTCAATCTTACTATTTGAATACACATACACATGTTCATAGGTTTTTTCCCATTCACTTTTCCCCGAATCCCACCATTCGCCATATTGATCACGCCTAACCAGTATATCGCCATCATAAAAATAAAATTCTTCACCCGTTTTGGTTTTTACACCGTTGTCGAAATCGTGTTGTAGCTGGGAAATTAGTTTATTCCCTTCATAAGTGTACTCAATAATGGTTTCGGTTTGCCAAACACTGTTTATATCTTTATGCGATTCAGTAGTTTTTAAAAGCTTGTCACCATCGGTCTCAAATATTGTTTTTGATTTTGTGTCGTTGTTTATAACCGTATTTTCGGTAATTGTGTTTCCATTGTATTGATAAATCATCCGGCTTACTTCAGCAAGGCTGTCGGGGTATTGGTCTTTTGTAAACAGGATGACCGTGTCGATTTTATTATCTGAATAAATAAATACCTGCCGGGCAGAAATGTTAATTGTATCGGAATAATAGCTTTCAATGGATTTTATCCTGATTTCATCACCGTTGTTAGTATTGTCGGGATTTTTGAGGAAATTAAAGAATTCTTCACATGAAAACAGAAACAATAACGAAAGCAATGAAATAAGAAGTTGAATTTTTTTCATGGTATTTAGATTTGATTTCAAGGCTAAATTAATGAGAATGTATTTAAAAATGAATTGCCCCGACCTGTTACTGAACAGAAAAGCCCGGGATAAATTTCTCCCCGGGCTTTTATCTTAAAAATTTCTAAACTTTTTTGAATTTCCATTGGCCTTTTCTGAAGAAGTACAGCATCATAAGGGTCATCATTGTTTCGGCTATTACAATTGCCCAGAATACACCTTGTTGTTCCCATCCAATTTTTCCGGCTAATAACCATGCCAAAGGAATTTCAATAATCCAGAAGCATATAATGTTTATCCGGAAAGGTGTTTGTGTGTCACCGGCGCCATTCAGACTGTTAACCAATACCATACCCAGCCCGTAAACAACAAAACCTATACTTACTATTCGAAGGCTTGCTGCTCCAAGGTCGATAATTAGCTTTTCTGCCGAAAAGATTGAAATAAACGATTTTGGCATCAGTATTAAAATAACCGATATAATGCCCATAAGCCACATGTTGAGTTTGCCTGCTATCCATGCCGATCTGACAGCCCTATCAGGGTTTCCAGCACCCAGGTTTTGTCCAACCAGCGTAGAAGCGGCATGTGAGATACCCATCGCCGGAAGCAGTGCGAAGACAATTATTCGCAGTGCTATGGTATATCCCGCCAAAACTTCGCTGCCGTAACCGGCAACAAACCGCATTAATATTATCCAGCTAGAGGTAGCAATAATATATTGACTAACACTGCCTGACGATAAACGGATAATTTGTCCGATTAATTTGAACCTGGGTCTTAATGAAACTTGCCTGAAATTTATTTTTCCTTTTCCATAAGCAAGAAGATAAAACTGATAAAGTACAGCCAGGCCACGGCCTGTTGTTGTTGCTATTGCTGCTCCCTTTATACCCATTGCAGGAATAGGGCCCAACCCGAAAATAAAAACCGGGTCGAGCAATATATTGACAATATTGGCAAACCATAATACCCGCATAGCAATAACAGGGTTACCTGCACTTCGGAAAACGGCGTTGTTTATAAACAGAAGCATGATTACCACATTGCTTCCAAACATTATTGACGTGTACCCCGAAAATTGGCCAATTATTGCACTTGAAGCATTCATGGCCTTCAAAATATCTTTGGCAAACAAAATCCCGGGTATTGCGATAATTAATGAAATCATTATCCCTGTCACTACCGATTGGTATGCACTTATTGCAGCTTCTTTATGGTTTTTTTCACCTGTTCGCCTGCTCACAATGGCAGCTGTGGCAACGCTTAAGCCAACAGCAAGAGCGTAAATTATGGTTATAAGCGACTCGGTAATGCCAACGGTTGCAATCGCATCCGAGCCCAGTTTACTCACAAAGAAAATATCGGTTACGGCAAAAACCGATTCCATAAGCATTTCGAGCACCATAGGCACCGAAAGCAAAAATACAGCCCTTTTTAAACTGCCTGTGGTGTAGTCTCTTTCCTCACCTTTTAAGGCATCTTTAATTTCGATAAAAATATTTTTAAAAGTATATTTATGTGTCATGTTTTACTCTTTTTTCGTTTTTGTTTCAAATACATGTTGTGTTTGAAGCGTAAAAGTGATTTGTGGGTTCAATGGTTGTGGAAAGGACAATATCGTCACTTTGCACACGGGTGTACATAAAGTTTTTCATAACAATTCCTCCGAATTTTAAGTTTTAAGATTTGAAAATTTAACAGGAAATTTGAACAGGAAACAAAGAACAACGCGGTTTAAAATGCATAGGATGCACCAATGAGCATGTCATTGTAAAAGACAGATGAAATATGCGTTGTTTTTGTCCTCATTTTAGGATTTATTTGAAAAAAAGAAATGTTTTCAGTGCAAATATAATTTAAATTGCATAAAAATTCCACTTCAGGCAAACGGGCTTGCTCAAAGAAACATGAGAAAAAGGCATAAAATGATAAAATCAATTAAAAGATGCCGTAAAAAAAGAGGTAAAAACTTGAAATTAAAATCCCCCAAATAAAAATTGTGGCACCGATTAGTATAACCATTGAAGCTTTTCTTCTTTCTAAATTATTCTCACTATGTACAACTTCAATCATAAATAATCTTTCCCCAAGCTTAAAAATTTACATTAATCAAAACCAGAAGCAATATAGTAATAAATTGCATTATTTTTTAATGATTTTTGCTGGCATTGTTAGTTATGAACAGGTTATAGAACATAAAGTCATTTTTCATCTCATGGCGAACAGTGCTGTATGGCTTATTTTATATGGCTTTTCTCATTTCGGGGAATATATTTTGTATTAAATAATTGTTAATAAAAAAAATATATTTATGGTGAAAATCTTAACAAATAATCTTTCTGAAAAATTTCAATTGCTAAAAAATATTTATTTATTGCAATGTATTAATTTGGTATTTAAAGAAATTCCTTATAAAACTTACATTGATGCATCAGTTATTTTCCGATGAATATTATATGAAAAAGGCGCTTGAAGAAGCAAAGACAGCTTATGAAAAAGGAGAAATACCCGTAGGTTGCATTGTTGTGTGCAAAAATAAGATAATTGCCAGATGCTACAATTTGACCCAAACGCTTAACGATGTAACAGCCCATGCCGAAATGCAGGCAATTACAGCTGCTTCAAATATGTTAGGGGGTAAGTACCTTACCGATTGCAGCCTTTACGTTACTTTAGAGCCCTGCGTAATGTGTGCCGGTGCACTGAACTGGGCTCAAATTGGGAAAGTAGTTTATGGGGCGACAGACGATAAAAGAGGTTTTTCTTTGTATTCAACAACAATGCTTCATCCAAGAACAGAGATAATTACGGGAGTTTTAAAGGACGAGTGCAGCAGTATGCTCAAAAATTTCTTTTTGAACAGACGGAAGTAATCTTTTAAAAAAATATTATTAGAATTATTAACATCTTCTTTTTAAATATATCTGTTTTCGATACATTTGGGGTAATATTAACCCCAAAATGTAAAATATGGATTCAATAACTGTTAAAGTTAATGTCAGAGTCTACATCGATGAGATGTTGGACTTCTTTAGAAATGACAACTCTTACGGAACACTTGAAAAACCCTTTCCAGCAGAATCTTTTTATGAACTTGTGGCTCCTTATGCAAAATTTTCAGGGCCACTGAAAAATATTCTTGTATTTGAAAACAACACTGAATACTTGTGTTTTATAGAATCGGTATCGGGTGATGACGTAAATTTTGTTGAACTTGGAGGTGATTCTCAGCTTGACATGTGGATGATCACCAGTTCTCCATCCCAGGAAAAATGGGATAAGATTATACAGAATGCCCCGAAAATGGATGCTGATGGTAAATTAAAATTTAAACCTGAAGACAGAACATCTGGCGCTGAAAAGAGAAATCAAAAAGAATTTAAATTTATGACCACCTCTACAGTTCCTGATGATGTCAGGTTGAAATTTTCAATTCTTTTTGAATTTACTGATAAATCAGGAATTGTTTTTTATGGGAATATTGATCCCTGGGGTTCTGGTGAATCAAAACCACCTCCACCATAGTTGTTTTACAAATAATTGAATGAAAAAGATTTCTATTTTATTTTGTTTGTTGATTTCTTTTTTGGTTGTTTTTGGTCAATCGGTTCAAATGCTTGATTCTTTAAGGATTCAATTGATTAACCATAAAACAGATGATGATAAAAGGGCAAGGTTACTTTTAAACCTTGCTTTTTATAGTCAGCCTGATGAAGGGCTTAGACATGCCAAAGAGGCGCTCAATGTTTCGAAAACCATCGGAAACAGAGAATATGAAGCCATTTCGTGGGAGTATATCGGGACGAAAAACATGTTCCTGGGTAATCATCTTGAATCAGTAAATTCTCTGATTACAGCTTCTCAGATATATAATGAAATTGGACTAACAGACAAAGAAGCGCTTATTTATCTCACACTTGGATCGTGTTGCACTAGTAATTATGATTACATTAATGGCTTTAAATATTTGAACAAATGTTTACCTCTTTTTTATGATCAGGGTGATAGCTCCAGAATTGCAGTAGCCTATTTAAATATTGGTGAGTCATATCGCAAAATGAACCAGCCCGACAGCGCTGTGCTTTTCTTTGAAAAAGCTTTAAATATTTATAATTCAATTGATGATATTTCAAAAAAATACCTTGTTGTTGGTAACCTGGGAATGGTTCATTCCTCTCAGGAAAAATATGAAATGGCAAAGTATGAAATAGGATCTGCCATAGAAAAATTCAGAGAAGAGAAAAATTATTATTTATTGTCAGTATTTCAGAGCGAGATGGCAGATATTTATATTAAAGAGGGGAAAAATAAAGAGGGTGAAGCCCTTATGATCCATAGCCTTGAAATAGCAAAAGAAGCAAAGTTGAAAGAACAAATCAGGGATATTAGTTTGATGCTGTCAGAATTTTATGTGAAAGAAGATAATTTCAAGGCAGCACTTTTTTTATATAAACAATATAAAGCATATGACGACAGCTTAAAGGATGTTGAGAATGTACGTAAAATGGAGCAACAGCAAAGCCGGTTCGAACTGACAAAAAAGGAGGAAGAAATTGAAAGCCTAAATCGCATTAACCGTTTACAAAAATGGTTATCGTATGGGTTGTCGGCCGGAGTGGTTGTTTTTATCCTTTTTACATTTTTCCTTTTCAGGGTTAATGCCCTCGTTCGGAAAACCAATGATAAATTGTCGGAGCAAAAAATTATAATTGAAAAGCGTGAGCAGGAAAAAGCCCTGCTTTTAAAAGAACTAAACCACAGGGTGAAGAATAACCTGCAAATGGTTGCCAGTTTGCTGAACCTTCAGGCACGCCAGCTTAAAGGCCACCCCGCTGCCGATGCATTGCTCTCGGGAAAGCTCAGGGTTGAGGCCTTAACGTTGATTCACCAAAAACTTTATCGCGATGATATTGACACCACAATAAATATTGGTAGCTATATTGAAGAACTGTCGAAAAATCTGGTTATGAATTTTGGACAGGAATTTCAGCTAAAACTTCAGCTTGAACCTTTTGTTGTCAATATCGATAAAGCAATACCACTTGGCCTGATTGTAAACGAGTTGATCACAAATTCCCTAAAGTATGGTAGCGAACAGAATCAGTTCCCGCTGTTATCAATTCTTCTTAAAAATGAGAACGGAGAAATGGAAATTTCAATATCAGATAATGGGAAGGGATTACCCCCGGGGTTCGATTGGAAACAATCAAAATCGTTTGGGTTGAAGCTGGTATATTCCCTTATTAATCAGCTTGACGGGAATATTGATTATATTTACGTGAATGGAAGTAAATGGACCATTAATATAAAATCGGAAAAACTTGTTTAAAATTTTAACCTATAAGTTTCTGGCCTATGAAATCTAAAGTTAAGATACTCGTTGTAGAAGATGAATTCATGATATCGGAAGATATTGCAATGCGACTTGGGGATTTTGGGTATGACATTGCAGGGATTGCCTCGACGGCAAACCGTGCTTTGGAAATACTTGAACAGAGAAATACCGATTTAGCCCTTTTGGATATTAACCTTGACGGTGAAATGGACGGAATTGAACTGGCAAAAATTATCCAGGAGAAATATAAAATACCGTTTATATTTCTTACCTCGCTTGCGAGCAAAACCATAGTTGAAAGGGCCAGGGAAACAACACCCTGGGCTTACCTCTTAAAACCTTTTAACGACAGGCAGGTACAAATAGCCATCGACATCGCCCTGCAAAATTTCTCCGAGAATAAAACCATCGATAAAATAAATCCACAAAGTGAAAAAAGTTTTCAGGAGGAAAACCTGGTAATTCCAATTAAGGAAAGCTTATTTCTGAAAAAAGACACTCACTTTGAGCGGGTTGCCTTCGATGATATTCTTTACCTGCGTGCTGATAACAACTACACTTTTGTCCACACTAAATGCGGGAGGTACATTTATTCAACCATTATTAAAGCTTTCGAGCAAAAACTTCCTTCCTCGGTGTTTATGAGGGTACATCGCTCGTATATTGTAAACCTCAACAATGTTACCGGTTTCGAGGGTTCAACTTTATATATTGGCAATGTTCAGATCCCGATGAACAAAAGTGTAAGGGAGATTATACACAAGGCTTTCAAAACTGTTTAAGCTTTTATTATTTGTTTGCATGGGTTTTATAAACCCTCTTCAGCCACGGGAGCAGAAACAAAATTATCAGGAAAGCTCCTGCTGTTAATACGGCATTTGTTAAAAAGAAGTTGGATTTCTTTTCGAATAAATCCCACATTCCTGAAAGGACGCCTGCCAGTTTATTGCCAATGGCTGTTGACAGGAACCATCCGCCCATCATTAAGGCGGCAATTCTTTTGGGTGCAAGTTTCGAAACCAGTGAAAGCCCCATTGGGCTGAGGCAAAGCTCCCCTATGGTTATTACTCCGTAAACCCCAAAAAGCCATGCCACAGAAGCTTTTTCTGCTCCATTTCCTGACATGATTGCCGCAGCAACCATGACTAACCATGATAATGCAGAAATAAGCATGCCCCATGCAATTTTTCCGGGGGTTGAGGGTTCTTTTCGCCGCCGGCCAAGAAAGTTGAAAACACCCACGACCAAGGGCGTCAATATAATAACAAAAAACGGGTTTATTGAAGCTTGTAACTCGGTTGGCCATAAAACCAGTTTGCCATGTTGTTCCCCCGCTTCCTCTTTTACCTTTTCCCATTCTTTATCGGTAAGGTCATCGGGTTTGCCACTCAGGTTGCCTGCCGGAAGTTCTTCTTTGTAATTATCGAAATAATAGCTTGGCCCTGTTTCGGTGCCAAGGTCTTCGCCATGAAGGCCAACAACCTGATTTTCGCGTGGAAGGGTTGAAACTTCTTCAGTGCTGGCTATTGAATTTATCACTTTTTCCATTTTTGGGCCCAGTTCCCTGTCAGTATTGTTTTTTGCCCAGTAGGTGAGCGCTGAACCGTTTTGGTGGAAAACAGCCCAAAATATGATCACAACGCCAAAAACTGCCAGCAGGGCTGCAATGGGCGACTTTTCTTCTTTTGAAGCCGAACGCCAGGTATTGAAAAAGAACAGCAAAACCGGTAAGCAGAAAAAGATAAAGGCATCGTTCGAATCAGATCCGAAAATATCACCGGGAATCAGCCAGCCAACAGCAGCAGCAGCAAAAGCAGGTAAAAAGAGTACTGTGAATATTTTTCTCATCGAGAAATCGCCTTCACGTTTTGGAGATATTTTATCGGCTTCTTTAATTTCGGGCACCATTTTGTTGCCAATGGCAAACCATATTAACCCTATGAGCATTCCAAATCCTGCAGCTGCAAAAGCCCATCCCCAACCATAGGTCAAACGCAGGTATGCTGCGACAAAGTTGCAAACAAAAGCCCCGATGTTAATGCCCATGTAAAAGATGTTATATCCTGAATCTTTTAAGTGAAGATATTCGGGTTTTTCGTAAAGCTTGCCAAGCAACACCGAAACATTTGGTTTAAACATTCCGTTGCCGAGTATAATGAGCAAGAGTGATATGAAAAAAGCGGGCATGCTGTTGGGAATTGAGAGCCCAATATATCCACAGGCCATTAAAAAACCGCCAATATAAATCGATTTCCGGTAGCCCAGAAACCTGTCAGCAATTAACCCCCCGAAGAAAGGGGTGAGGTAAACCAGGGCCAGGTATGTGCCGTAAATATCTGCGGCTTCCATATTGCTCATGCCCAGGCCTGCAAAACGGGCCGTTTCGGGTGCTATCATGTAAAGGGTAAAAATTCCGAGCATAAGGTAATACCCGAACCTTTCCCACATCTCGGTGAAAAACAGGATCATCAATCCTTTTGGATGTTTGTTCTTTGCCATAATATATTGTCTTTTAAATTATTTCCATAAGAATAACCATTCAAATTACATGGTAAGAATAACCATTTTGCAATATACACAAAATGATTTTAACCAGTTATTGAAGAAGTATTTTGAAATTTTTAATGTATTCCCTTCATCATTTTTTTCAACAATGGAGAAATAACCAAAAGCACAAATGCTGCTGAAAATGAAGTAATGATCAGGAAATTAAACAGGTGCATATCGGGAAGGTAACGCTGAAGGATGTGTTCGAGCATCCCGGCAAAATAGTTAGCCAGAGCTGTTGAACCAAACCATAAACCCATCATAACCGATGTGATTTTTGGGGGTGATAATTTTGTAATCATCGAAAGGCCGATGGGTGATAGGCTAAGTTCGCCGAAAGTGTGTAATAAATATACGGCAACCAGCCAAAGAGGGCTTATAAGAATGCCTGTATTGGCACTTGCATTTGCAAAACTGGCTACAACAAACCCTAGTCCTAAAAAAATCAGACCGAAGGAAAATTTAACGGGTGTATTTGGATCGGCTTTAATTTTAGATAATTTGCTCCATAGAATAGAAAACAGCGGGGCAAATATTACGATAGCTATTGCGCCAATCGATTGAAACGAGGTGACCGGGATTTCCCAGTTCCCTATCAACAGATCGACCTTTTCACGGGCAAAAAGGTTGAGGGTACCTCCAACCTGTTCAAAGCCTGCCCAAAAAAATACATTGAAAAAACAAAGAATAATGATAACTGCAACCCGGCTCCATTGTACTTTTCCTTTGGTATTTGACAGAATTATGTAGAGTAAAGCCCCACCACCTACAATGGCAATTATTGTGGTGATGGTTGAACGTGTATGTTCGTTTATTAAACTCCATGTGTTAAGGAAAGCCACAACGAGGATTAATGTAGCCGCTGTAATAGCAATAATCCCGAACCAATCTTTTATATTTAGCGAGGGTTTTTCATTTTCGCCAATTATCCTTTTTGGGGGTAGGCCCGCTTTGCCAAGTTTTGGTGCCTGTGAAACAAACCAACCCAGTCCTAACAGCATACCTATGCCGGCACAACTGAATCCCCAGGCCCATCCAACCCTTTCGCCAAGTGTGCCTGCTACAAGAGGGGAGATAAAAGCACCAACATTAATCCCCATGTAAAAAATTGTAAAACCTGAGTCCCTGCGGGGATCATTTTCCTTATATAACTGTCCTACAATTGTTGAGATATTCGGTTTAAAGAAACCATTTCCCATTATCAGGAATCCTAATCCGTAGTAGAGTATGTTTTCGCGTACAGGAATATCTGATCCTGTTTGTGAAAAAGCAAGGGTGAATTGCCCGATTGCCATAAGTAAAGCGCCAATAAGAATCGACTTTCTCTGGCCGAGGAATTTATCGGCTAACATTCCCCCTAATAACGGTGTGAGGTAAACAAGGCCGGTAAAGATGGCGTAAATTTCGAGGGCGCTGCTGCGTTCCATGCCCATGCCACCAGATATTACCGTTGATGTTAAATACAGGACAAGCAAAGCCCGCATTCCATAGTAACTGAACCTTTCCCACATCTCGGTGAAGAAAAGGGCCATTAATCCTTTGGGGTGGCTGTTAGGTCTGGTCATATTCTTTTGGTTAAAACCCATAAAGATAGTTTTTCATTGTCAAAATAAAATGATGAATGTTGCTGATATTTTATCAGTAAAAAACCCGGCCTGTTGGAACGGGCCGGGTTTTTTTACTGAAATATTGTCTGATTTATTTTATTCCTTTCATCATTTTACTCAGGAAAGGCGATATGGCAATAAGTATCAGGGCTGCAATGAAGGTTTCTATGGCAATGAACCAGAAAACCTGAATTTCACGCCCTAACGATTGTTCAAGGTTTAGGGAAATTGCTTTCATTTGTGAAGCTACAAAATTTCCAATGGCAAATGATCCCATCCAAACGCCCATCATGGTTGAAACCAGTTTAGCAGGCGATAATTTAGTTACCATCGAGAGGCCGATTGGTGAAAGGCAAAGTTCACCCCAGGTATGGATCAGGTAAACCAATACCAGCCATAACGGGCTAACAAGGTTGCCGTCCTTTGTGTAGCCGTTGGCAATTGCCATTACAACAAAACCGGTACTCATTAAAAGCATACCGATCGCAAATTTCATTGGTGTATTTGGATTAGCCCGCCGTTTATCGAGCCACGACCATAGGTAAGTGAATATTGGAGCAAATATGAAAATTGAAATGGCATTGATCCCCTGGAAAGCCGACGCAGCTATTTCAAAGTTACCTATCATCCTGTTGGTATTGTCTCGGGCAAAAATATTGAATGTACTGCCTGCCTGCTCGAAACCACTCCAGAAGAAAATATTGGCAACGGCAAGGATAAGAATTACGCCAACCCGGCTCCATTCAGTTTTTCCTTTCGTTCCTTTAAAAATGCTGTATAATAAATATCCACCTCCAAGAATTGCGACAATGTTAATGGTCCAGTCTCCTATGTCTTCAGGAATTGCATCCCAGCCAAAAATAAAGGCGTATACAGCTCCAACTAAAACAGCCACATAAATTAGGATACCTCCCCAGTCTTTTATAGCCAGCCTGTTGCGTTCGGTTTTAACTTTAGGTGGCATGCCCAGGTTTCCCAAGGTATGGCTTCGTACGTAAAACCAGATTGTACCAATGACCATCCCTGTACCGGCCGCCATAAAACCCCAGTGCCAGGCAACCTGTTCGCCAAGTGTACCGGCTATTAATGGCGATAAAAATGCACCCAGGTTAATCCCCATGTAAAAAATGGTAAAACCACCATCTTTTCTTGGATCGTTGTTGTCATATAATTCTCCAACGATTGTTGAAATATTGGGTTTGAAAAAACCATTTCCGAGAATAAGGATACCCAGGCCTGCATAAAAAATCATTCTTCTCCATTCAAGGTCTCCATCAACAGCCATTGAACTGGCAGCAAGGGTAAACTGCCCGATGGCCATGGTTATTCCTCCAATATAAATTGCCTTACGTTGCCCAAGTATCTTATCCGCAAGTATTCCCCCAATGATAGGTGTGACATACACAAGCCCCGTGAAAATACCATATACAGTAAAAGCCTCAAGCTCAGACATACCAAAGCCGCCTGTCGCATAAGTGGCAGTTAAAAACAGGACCAAAAGGGCGCGCATTCCATAATAACTGAAACGTTCCCACATTTCGGTAGCAAAAAGCGATGACAATGCTACAGGATGCCCAAAGAATGCAGTATTTTTATCTCTAGCCATAACGTGTGTAATTGGTTTTATGTAAATCACACAAAAGTAATTTTTTTATTGAATTGAGAAAGTGATTTAATCACATAGTCGATTTCTTCCTGCCTTCAAAATATTCTTCCTATTTTTATAACAAAGTTTTAAGAAAGAATTTTTGAACCCAATAATTTACTATGAAAATATTTTCTACATCTCAAATCCCGGAAATCGATAGGTACACCATCGAAAATGAACCCATAGCCGATATTGATTTGATGGAGCGCGCAGCTGATACAGTTGCTGACGCTGTGTTGTCAATCGCGAATGACTTTCAGGATGTTTGGGTGTTTTGCGGCCATGGGAACAATGGTGGCGACGGGCTGGCTGTTGCCCGGATGCTTGCCCATGTAAAAATATTTAATGTGCATGTTTTTCTGCTGAAAAGCCCCAAAACACTAAAAAATTCGCCGAAGATCAATTACGAACGCTTACTCTCGTTAGGGGATGTTAAGCTTACAGAACTTTCGGAAACGAATTTACCTGTTGTTAAAAATAAGACACTTATTATCGATGCCCTCTTCGGATCGGGGCTGAACCGGCCCCTGGAGGGGTTTGCTGCCGATGTTGTTAAACACATAAACCAATCGGGGGCTTACATTATTTCCATCGATATCCCATCAGGCTTAATGGGTGAAAGCAACGAAGGAAATTCGCCTGAAACAATTGTACATGCCAATGAAACCATTACTTTTCAATTTCCGAAACTGAGTTTTTTCTTCCCCGAGAATGAAATGTTTACAGGTGAATGGCATGTTGCAGATATTGGCCTGCACCCTGATAAAATATTTGAAATGCCGGCTTCGTATCATTTACTTGAAAAAAGCGACTTGCAGTGGAAAGTTCATAAAAGGAAAAAATTTTCACACAAGGGAACTTATGGCCATGCACTATTAATAGCGGGCTCTTACGGGAAAATGGGAGCAGCCGTGCTGGCTTCACGCGCATGTTTACGTTCGGGTGTGGGACTTTTAACCACACACATTCCTCATGGTGGCTATCAAATCATTCAGACAACTGTGCCTGAAGCGATGACCAGTATCGATGATTCCGATCTGATGTTTACTTCAGTTGATCCTGAAAAAACATTTTCGGCAATTGGTATAGGCCCGGGCATTGGTGTGAAAGTAAATACCCAGCGTGGGTTGCATAAGCTTATTTCAGAAGCAAAAGTACCAATGGTCCTTGATGCCGATGCCCTGAATATTCTAAGCCTGAACAAATCATGGATTAATGAGTTGCCTGCAAATTCCGTTTTAACCCCTCATCCGGGCGAGTTCGACAGGCTGGCAGGAGAAAGCAAAAACGGCTACGAGCGGATGATGAAAGCAAAAGCAATGGCCGAGAACCACAAACTGATTGTTGTACTTAAGGGTGCACATACAATAATTGCCCTTCCCGGCGGCAATGTTTGGTTTAACTCGACCGGGAATCCCGGAATGGCAACTGCCGGTAGTGGCGATGTATTAACCGGAATCATCTTAGGCTTGCTGGCGCAGGGTTATTCACCTGCCGATGCCAGTCTGATCGGAGTATTTACGCACGGTCTCGCGGGCGACCAGGCAGCATTGGGGAAAGGGCAGATTGCGTTAATTGCAGGCGATATTATTGAAAATTTGGGCAAAGCTTTTAAAATACTTGAAGAATAGTCAATAAATTTTTAACAATAATTATTGCGTTTTTTACATCTTTGCATTAATCATTTGAATTGAAGATAAAATGAAAAATATAGTCCTGATAGCAGTATTGATGGTGTTAACCAATTATGTTTGGAGTATTTCACCAAAAGATGACAAGCGGAAAAACGAGGAATCGGAAGTAATTATTGCCCCTGAAGTTCACGAAGGGATTGTATATGCTTTACCCCGGACGGGTTTCCAAATTGAAATTGAAGTTGAAAGGATAAATTTTTTTCCGGGGCCTTATGCGCCCTTTGCCAAAAAGTATCTTGGTATCGATTCGGTTGGCCTCACTTCCGAAGAAAAATATTTGATTTCTGAAATCACAACATGCTATGTTAGTGAAGCCGATCCATCGGCAGTGTTTTTATGTCCGATTACCGATGCAACGGGAATTTCGATGTTGCCCGGAGGAGTCATTTCAGGGATAAACATCCAACCACAAAAACCTATTGAAACCATTAGCGGCTCCGACTATATAAATACTGTACATTTTCCCGATGCAGTTTACACCGATCGTTCGGTTGATGATAATTATTTTATCGAAATAGATTCAGAAAACGGCGAAGAAACCATCATGGAAAAGCCCGATGAAGAAAAAGCCCGCGAAGCTGCCGATTACCTTTTTCGAATAAAACGCAAGCGGGGTTACACAATTTTAAGCCCTTCCGATGCAGTACCTGAAGACGGGCTTGGATATAAAGTATTTGTTGAACAATCGGAAAAAGTTGAGAAAGAGTATGTGTCGTTGTTTATTGGCAAAACATTTCATAACAAGGAAAACCATTCCTTCATATTTTATCCCGATTCAACAAATATCGATGGTGAAGTTTTGTGCCGTTTCTCCGAATCGAAGGGTGTTTTACCGGCTACCGACATTACCGCGAAACCTATTATGATCAAACTGTCGTCCGAAGCTATTACTGCTGCAACCCTCGATAGCATGAAAATTTGTCTTAATCCGGAAGCAGGCAGTACCGGAATTTATTACAGGATACCAGTAATGGCAGACATGGAAATCTCCTGGGGATTTAATACCCTATATAACGGCAAGGCTCCGGTTGGACAATTGGGCACAATTTCCAAAATTCCGGCCAACATTCTTAATGGGAACCAC
>JAFGEV010000253.1 GCA_016931385.1 Prolixibacteraceae bacterium | reverse complement strand
TCCAGAAATCTTTTAGCACTTTTTCGTTTTTGCTGTAATCCCATGGACCAGAACCATAGCGATGCCATTCAACCTGTGCCCTGCACATTGGCTCGTGGTGCGATGTTCCAACAACTATTCCCATTTTATCGGCCAAAGGAGCACTTTTAGGATCATCGTCGAAAAGGGATTTTCCCCACATTGCAGGCCAGAGAAAGTTGCCTTTCAATCGCAATATCAATTCAAATACATGGGTGTAAAATTCACTGTTAAATTTTCCAAAGTTCTTATCTACCCATCCAGAAAGTGCAGGAGCTTCATCATTAATAAAAATCCCACGGTATTTGACCTTGGGTTCACCCGATAAGTATTTACCCTTTTCGATGTACAAGTTTTCCTTTTTCACAACTGGCACATCGGCCCAGTAATACCATGGCGATATCCCAATTTTTTCAGATAAATCGTATATTCCAAAAATGGTTCCGCGCTTATCGCTTCCTGCAATAACAAGGGCTTCGTCTACTCCCTTCATTGGCGACTTTACGGTTTGAATCATGTACGATTCCCATTTGCCCTCAATTTCGCTTACATCTATTTTTTTATTCTTTATCAATTCACGAATAAGCGGGCTCTTGTCAACTGAACCTACAATCACCAAAAAATTTTGACCAGGTTTATTTTCAGAAACAACCTTGGGCTCTCTTCCGGTAACTTTGGCAATATCTGATTTTAGGTTGTTTAATGCAATAACAACGCCAATGTGGTCGTCGTTACTAACCATTAACGGCACTGTTATTTCATTGGTTGAAAGTGCAAATTGATTATCGCCACCAGAAGTTTTCACATAGTTGATGATATTTCCATTGCATGCCGATATTGTCAAAAAGAAAAACAACACTGCAGTTGTTTTAAAAAGCAAAAGCTGTATTTGTTTCATTCGGAATACTTTTAATTTTATTGAATCCATGCCCATATCTGTTGTTTCTTATAATCAATTTTTTTCGTATTTACTTTAACAAAGCCGGATCAATTGGCTTAAATAAATACTGGGAATAAAGGTACAGGCTCTCTTTCCAAACCTTGAAATCGTGTTTTCCTTCGGGAATGACATGATAAATATGGGGCATATCGTTATTGGTTAGAAAATCATGCGTACGCTGACTGAAAGAAATCAAACCGTCGCTATCGCCACAGGAAATAAACAACAGGTTTAACTGACCCTTTGCTTTTTCAGGATCGGGAATCAGCTCTTCTGGCTTTTTGGTATTTGGCGCAGAAGAAAAGCCTCCAACCCATGAAAATACGTCGAGGTTTCCCAAACCAAAATTTAACGACTGTCCCCCTCCCATCGACAATCCGGCTATTGCCCTGTAGTTCCTGTCTTTCAAAACCTTGTATTTCTTTTCAATAAAAGGAATAAGGTCGTTCAGCAAATCATTCTCGAAAGTTGCAAATGCCTGCACCTTGTCAGGCGACATAATATTGCCAACAGCCCGGTCGTCTTTCATGGCTCTGCCATTTGGCATAACAACAATCATGGGTTCCAATTTTCCGTCGGCATAAAGATTGTCAAGAATAACCTGAGGTTGTCCGCCGTTAAGCCACTCTTTTTCATCACCGCCAATACCATGAAGCAGGTATAAAACCGGATATTTTTTCTTTTTTGAATACCCCGGAGGCGTATAAATTATCGCCCTGCGTTCTGTACCTACAGTTTTCGATTTATAAGAAATAGTATCGATTGTTCCATGCTGAATGCCTTCACGGGCAATATCAAAACCTTCGGGAACTGTGTTGTTTTCATTTTGTGCGTATGAAAAGGTAATACCCACAAATGATGCAAACAGTAAAATTAATAATCGTTTCATTTTATTTATTTAAATTTTTCTTTATTGTTGTTTTTCAATTATTCCCGAATCGGCCATCCACTTTATTACAGGTTCTATCCAGTCGTTTCGCCCAAAAATAAAACCATGCCCGCCCTTCCTGTAAATGTGCATTTCGACAGGAACATTGTGATGCCTCAGTGCTTCGTAATAATTAATGCTGTTGTCGACATCAACCAGTTTGTCGTCGGTTGCATGTGTAAGGTAAGCTGGGGGTGTATTTTCATTAACCTGCAATTCACCTGAGTATAAATCAACCAAATCCTGTGTTGGATTTTCGCCTAAAAGTTTCCTGCGCGAGTCAGGATGCGTGAGTTTTTCCTTCATACTGATTACCGGGTAGACCAAAATCTGGAAATCGGGACGAAGGCTTGTGTTATTCGTGTTTTCAATCAAGGCTTCACTAAAATGTGTCGCTGCGGTCGACGCCAAATGCCCACCTGCCGAGAAACCAATAATCCCAATCTTATCGGGTTTAACACCCCACTTTTCGGCATTTTCACGAACAACTTTAATTGCTTGCTGTGCATCCTGCAGCGGACCGATAGTTTTATCTGTCATTGTTTCATCGCCCGGCAACCGATACTTCAGAACAAAAGCAGCTATACCGTTTTTTACGAATCGTTTAGCAGTTGAAATACCTTCTCCCTGGTAGACAACAACGCTGTAACCACCCCCCGGACAAACAACAACTGCAGCCCCAGTGGCAACTTCTTTTTCAGGTAAATATATTTCGAGTGTTGGGGACGTAACATTCCTGAACATTCCACGTTCAAAACTTTCTGCTATTGAATTTTCTTTCGAATTCGGAATAACCCCCTGGAAGATATTAATTACCTCCTGTGCATTTAAAAAACAAGTATACCCGGTGAAAAGCATCAGGATTAATAAGGTTTTTCTCTTCATTGCCTAAAGTATATTATTAGTCAAGTGTAAATGTAAAACTTGACTGTGAGGAAAGTTTCTGAAATTAGACATACCCTTTCTAAAATTGGGTAAAAATTAGAAAAAGGTTTTTAGAGGATAAAAGAATCCAGAAAAAGTAAATTGTCTACTTATATCTAAATTTCCGTAGGCGTTTTCCCGAAATGCTTTTTGAATACCGTGCAAAAATACCCAAGGCTTGTAAAACCACAAAGTTCGCTTACTTCGGTAACATTGTATTTGTTCGATTGCAGCAATTCAAGGGCATGGCTCATCCGCACCGATTTAATAAATTCGGTAGGCGACAAGCCGGTCAGAGATTTTACCTTTACATACAAAAGTGAAGGGCTTACATTCATGGCCGAAGCAAAATCGTTTTTATTGAAACCCGTATTTGAAATATTTTCATGCACATTTTCAATCATTTTTTTCAGAAACTGGTCGTTATGCTCATTGGCTAGTATTGTTTCTTCTCCAGCTGCATTGATAAGCCTTAAAGCTTTCTCCTTAACCGTATTCCGGTTTTGTATGATGGTGAGAATTTTTTGTTTGAGGAGCGCTATATCAAACGGTTTGGTCAGGTAATCGTCGGCACCCAGGCCAAGCCCCTGCAACTGTTCTGTTTTCCCCGACAGTGATGTTAATAAAATTATAGGGATATGTGAGGTTTCGAAGGTTGATTTCATCAGGCGGCATAATTCAAACCCATCCATTTTTGGCATCATTATATCCGAGATTACCAGGTCGGGGACCTCCTTCTGAATTATTTCCCATGCTCTTTCGCCATTGGTTGCATCCATAACCTCAAAGTCGGGACTAAGTGTATGAATTATAAATTGCAGCAAATCTTCATTGTCCTCAACAATAAGCACCCTCATCAAGGCCAGTCTCCTTTCAGAAGCATTGTTCACGGAAACGTCTAAACCTTCAACTGCTGGTTGTTCAGATAATCCTTGTGGTAAGTCTTCTTTCAAATCACCAATAGCCTGAACTTTCCTGACAGGCACACTAACTTCAAACACCGAACCTTCATTTTCACGGCTGTTACAATGAACACTGCCCCCCATAAGCGAGACATAGTTCCTGACCAGCAACAACCCTATGCCCGATCCAACAATTTTTGTATTCACGGCATTTTCGCCCCTGAAAAACTCCCTGAACAACTGCTTTTGTTCCTTTTTGCTAATCCCAATGCCCTGGTCAGATACTTCAAGTACCCATTTGGTATCGGAAAAATTCAGATTGATCTTCACTTCAGAATCAGGGTATGAATATTTAATGGCATTTGATAAAAGGTTGTCGACAATCTTTTCAACTTTTACTTCGTCGATTCCTGTAACGAACGTTTCACTGCCTGTGTTGAATATTAAACGTATCTTCCGCCCCGAGGCCAGAGATTCAAACATCAGTACACGGTTCTTAATCAGTTTCACAACATCGATATTTCTTATAACCAACTGCCCCCTGCCAATGTCCACTTTCTGAAAATCCATAAGTTGTGTTACAACCGACGATAACCTGTTCACCTGTTCTTTTGCAAGATTCAGAAAATAACGGCCATTTCTTGAAAGTGTATTTTCTTTTGATAGTTCTTCAACCGGGGCTTTGATAAGGGTTAACGAAGTGCGTATATCGTGGGCGGTATTTGTAAAAAAGCGTACTTTTTCTTCGGTATGCTGTTGTTTCAGGAAATTGATATAATACCAGAATATTGCGTAAAAAAATGCTGTAACCAGGATAAATACTATTGTGAAAAAATACCAGGTGGTCCAAAACGGGGGCTTTATATCAATAAGCAGTACCCTGTTGTCGATAATATGCGATAACGAACTATCGTATAACCTGATATATAATTTCAGGTTTTTACTACTGATATTTGAATAGGAAATAATACGGTTGTTTGTCGGGGGGTTCCATTGTTCGTCAATTCCTTCCATTTTCCATGAAAATTTTGAACCAGGTACATATCCAATTGGCAACAGTTCGAGGCTTATTGTATTTTGATTGTGTTTCAACCGGATTCTTTCAATTTTGTCTACTGGTTTATCGAGTTTTAACGAAGGCATATCCCGTATTGAACGTCCGGTTATGCTAATATCCTGTATAAAGATTTTACCCTTGTGTTCCGATTCACGGATGATATGCGGATCGAAAACAACCAGCCCGTTGTTCGATCCCAATGCAAGCTGTCCATCGTTTAACAGGCAAATTGAATTCCGGTTAAACGACAAACTGGATAAACTGTTAATCGAAGAAAAAGCAAGTATACTTTTATCGTGAGGAGAAAAACGGCATACCCCGCTTTCAGTGCCCAGCCAGAAATAATCGTCAACAGGAACAATGCTGTTTATAAAATTGGAAGGCAAACCGTTCGCAGTAGTAAAGTGAACTTGTTCCTGTGTTGCAGGATTGTATCTGATCAATCCATCACCGTTTGTGCATACCCAGAAAACACTGTCCTCCACCAGAAGGTCTTCAACGATGAAACCGTTAACCATTATTCTGGAATTGTATTCCGACTTACTGGTTATTCCAATTCCATAAGTGCACCCCAATAATATCTGGTCGTTTTCATATTCGGCAAAAACATAAAGGGGCTGTGCGTTGTATGATTGAAACCTCTTTTCGCCTGTTATATACCGGTACACTTCAAAATTTATCCCACCTATCCATATATCACCGGCCTTGTCTTTGAAAATATCGAATACATAGTCATTTTTTACAGGTGAATCCTTCATTTTTGTAGAATAATGGGACAACTCCCTTCCGGTGTCACTGTCGATAACATATGTACCCGAGCCATAGGTGCCGGCCCATATCCTGTTCATATCATCCTCGCAAAGCGTAAGAAAAACCTGGGCCTCTTTATTGGCATAAAAGTGTTTCCATTGGTTTTTATCCCTGTCCCAGCAACTGATCCCGTTATTTGTAGCAAGCCACAGCCTGCCTTTGTAATCCTGGATCACACTGTTAACACAGTTGTTAACCAATGAATTTTGATTATTAATCTGATGGGTAAGATGGGCAACCAGAGGAGAAGCCTGATCGAAATATGAAAGCCCGTCGCTGTAAGTGCAAACCCACACGCGGTTGTTGTGATCGACGTATATATCATACACGCCATTCCCTCTCAACGATCCTGGATCATCCAGGTTCTCTTTGTAGATATTCAATACTTTGCGTTCGGATATGTCTAATTGCCATACCCCCCTGCCATCGATGCCAACAAAAAGGGTTGAATCATAATTGTATTCCAAAG
>JAFGEV010000252.1 GCA_016931385.1 Prolixibacteraceae bacterium | reverse complement strand
ACCGAAGCCACTATGGTCTTAGGGTCGTACCCTACATTTTCCATGATGTCGATTTCGCCACTTTCGGGCCAGCCGCCATATTCCCAGTCGGTAGGGAGCATCCATATTGCAGGCCATAAACCCCGGCCGTCAGGCAATTTGGCGCTAATTTCAAAACGTCCGTACAGCCAGTCGCCTTTTCCTTTTGTGATAAGTCTGGCCGAAGTGTAAGCGAATTTATTATACGGTTCTTTAATGGCAGTAATTTTTAAGGTGCCATTGGATACAATGGCATTTTCATGCCTTGCTGAAGTGTAATACTGAAGTTCGTTATTCCCCCAGCCCCAGGCGTTGCCTACGGTATCGTAACTCCATTTTAAAGAATCGGGAAGCCCCGCGTAGTCAAACTCGTCGCTCCAAACAAGTGTGTATTTTTCATGAGCAGGTTTTTCTCTTTTGTTATTGCAGGTAATCAATAACAATGCGCCCAGGCATATCAGGACAAATGCATTTGCAACATACAACCATCTCCATTTCATAAGTATTAAGATTTTAAGGGTTTAAACGTTAATCTGATCAATATAACGTCACCGCTACGGCTGAAAACCATTTTACTCAATTCCTGGTTTACCTGCAATTCATTATTCATCGATATTTTTCCTTCTTTGGTAAAAACATCAAGTTTATTTTCTTCACCGGGGATGCAAAAAACAGGCACACCGCAAAATGTATAAGCCAGATACTTTTCATCCTGAGGTATTTCAACATCGAAGCATGATTGAAATCGTAAGGCTGAAATTAAAGAATGGCTTTCTGTAAACTCAATTTTGTCAATATTATAAGGGTAGAACCGGATTTCACCGTTTTCAACTTCAAGCCCCATTTCCATCCATCTCGAAAGCAGGTCTTCTTTTACCTGGCCTGTCATGCCGGGTTGTTGTACTCCAGCCATCGATGGTGTATGAGAATAAGGATCTGTTGGAAAAGCTCCGTATTCGGCAGGTGATTTATGGCTGCCGATGCCTTCACGGATTTCGGCATAGTGCTTTTTTAATTCGTCAATTACCGCTTCATCTTCACCGATTTTTTGTGCAAAACGTATATTTTCACCAACTGCCAGTAAAAGTTTTGAAACCATGTGCCAGTATATACAGCCCAATCCTTCGTACTTATAAAATGAACCCGACCGCCCGGTAAATGACTGGTGGTCGAATACCTCTTCATAAATTTCAAGTATTAATGAAGTTTCTTTGTTTACCAAAGTTTGATATTTGCCGGGTAATTCATTCAGTGATTTTAATAAAGTTTCAGCATTGTTAATTATGCCATTAAAATGACATATTCCATGAATATCTTTTACAACGATTTGCTTATTAGCATTTAAAAGCAATTCCTGTAATAATTTCGAACGATTAATCTGACTGCTTGTGAGGTTGTTTTTATCAGGAAACCAGGGTAGCTGCTTATCGGGGTAAAGCATGTATGATCGCTGATCGGGCCTGTAAAGGTCGCTTTTTCTTAACGAATTGAGCAGTTCAGCTGCCACTTTTGGTTTTAAGGCGCCCGAACTTAAAACTGCTACCTGCCCTTCGAGCATTTCGCTTAAATTCCTTACAGATATTTCCTCTCCCTTAAAAGAAATCAGGTTGTAGGCATGGTAAAGGCCATCGGGTCTTTGGTTTGAAACAATACTGCTGTCGATAAACTGTTTTACTTTTATCATGAAAGCGATTAATTCTTCTTTCATGATATGTTTTGTTTCGCCGCTTAACCCTTTATATACCTTAACCCTGAAACGGCTTCCCTCCAGTCCAAACTTATCGAGCAGTTGTTTTTGTTCAATCCCGCTTATTTCAATCTTTGCCAGATTAAGGTTTTGTGTAACGATTTGGTCAATACCTTTAAAGAATTCCCAGACCTCAGACAGGACAGGCCACTTTTCCGATTTGGTTTTTTCAAAAAGGCCAATCAGAAATGATACATACCGGCGCATGTAATAAAGCGTTACCATGGATGTTCCAGAGCCAACCAACGCGTTATTTGCATCGTTCCACTCGGGACGTTGGGTGTTTATCCAAATACCGGCACCGGGTATAAAATTGCTGATTTTGGAAAGTAGGGGAACAAGGGCTTTTTCGGTAAAGTTAACTTTCAGTATCTCATCGCCCAACATGATTAGTTTTCCGTCGGCTCCGGTTTTGTTCTCCAGTTTTTCAATTTTTTCGTGCCTTTGCAGGTCAAACTCAATTGTGTCGCGTGGATTTTCGAGCAATTGCCCATAGGGTTTGTGTTTGTAAGGTACATTGGCATAAGTGAAAATTGGCAATAACATCCATTTTTCAAGGTTGCCCGGAAAAAAGCGCTCAGAAAGCTCTAGCAGTTTTTCAAGGTAAATAATCTGATGGTCGCCCCAGTAGCCAATGTTTGACCAGGGATCGGAAGGGTCGAGGAGCTCCCAGTCAATCCCGTCGCTGGTGATCCTGTATGGATTGTACCCATCAATGGTTGAGGCATTCAGGAACTTTGCAATCATTCCCTGTACGAAAAGCGGGTACGACATAGCCAATGCTTCCCAGTTCTGGAATATATCACGCCAGTTGCCCTGGTAATAAAGCGAAGGCGTACCATCGTTATTTTTAAGTTT
>JAFGEV010000026.1 GCA_016931385.1 Prolixibacteraceae bacterium | reverse complement strand
CATGTTCCTGCCAGAAAATCGAAAGCAACAGCCTGGAATGAATTTGAAGCGGCAATTGAAGTCCGTGAAACAAAAGCGGCTAAGATAATCAGCTTTCGCGGTTTCATTCCGGCCGCTGCAGCCGCTGTAGCCATTATATTTATTGCCTCATGGATGATAATTCACAAAGTTAACCGCGTTGAAATATTAGTTGCGCAGGGAAACACCCACACTGTTATTCTGCCCGATGAATCAACGGTGAAGCTTAATGCAGGAACTTCCATATCGTACAGGAAATGGAAATTCAATGAAAACAGAAAGGTAAGTTTGCAAGGCGAAGCTTTTTTTGAGGTTAAACCTGCGGGTAGTTTTACTGTTGTTAGCGATAGCAGAACCATTGAAGTGCTGGGGACATCTTTTAACGTATATTCAAGGAGCAATAGCTTCAGGGTTCAATGTTTGAGCGGGAAGGTCAAAGTTGTTATAAAAGATGCCAACTCTATTGTTTTATCCCGGGGCCAGGCAGTTAAAACCAAATCTGGAAATAGCCGACCTGAAGTTTATACTGTTGATACTTTGAAAGCGACCTCATGGATCAGGGGAGAGTTCTGGTATGATGCCGAGCCCCTTGCGTCAGTTCTTGAAGAAATTGAAAGACAGTTTAATATTACCATCGAATCCCCGGACAACAATGAAAGGCTGTATACCGGATATTTTAAAAACAACGACCTGAAAACTGCCCTTGAAAATGTGTGTGTTCCCATGTCATTGCAATTTGAGATAACAGGCCAGGAAAAGGTGAAGATCTGGTAGGGAGATTTTGCTTTTAATTGTATTACAGATGCGTTTCGGTGTGCACATGAAAGTTTCGATAATCATTGTTTTACTGCAACTTACAGTCGCTGTGAGTCATGTCTTCTCACAACCTGTTAATCTGGATGTTCAAAAAACACCTCTTACACATGCTCTTAATGAGCTTGGAAGAACAACCGGACTGAAATTTGCATTTGATAATGGCATCACCGATAACATAACCGTTTCCGGCAGGTTTAAACAGGCAAAGATTGATCAGGTACTTGCATCCTTGTTGGAACAGACATCACTTGATTTCCGCTTGCATGATGATGTGGTTATTGTTTATCCTTCTTCGGATAAGAATCGGGAAAACAAAAGCACATCTGAGGAAACTTTAAAAACAGTTTGTATGGTGAAGGGTATGGTAAAGGATCACATTTCAGGTGAATCCTTGCCTTTTGCCACAGTGTATGTGCCCGGGTCACGTATTGGTACGCTGGCCAATGGAGATGGCTTGTTCACACTGATAACCCGAACATGTGATTCAACAGATATTTCGATTAGCTATATCGGTTATAAACCTGTATTGTACCGTGTTATGCCGGAAGAGAACCCACAGGTTTTTACCGTATCGTTGAGTTTACTTTCGGAGGAAATCAAAGCTATTGAATTTAAATATGAAGAACCGGCTTTTCAGAATTCCCGGTATGAAGATGCTGCCTGTACTCAGTTAAACCTAAGCAGAGTCAATGATGTTGCATCTTTTTCTGAACTCGATATTTTTGCACCTCTGCAAATGTTACCCGGAATTGACGGTACAATTGAATCATCGGCCGGACTAACTATCCGTAAAACACCTCCCGATAAAAACCTGATTGTATACGATGGATTCAACATTTACCTTACCGATCATTTGTTTGGTTCGTTCAGTACACTTAACTCCAAGCTGATAAAGGATATAAAGGTATATAAGGCCATAACAGATGTCCGGCAAGGCGGCCGTACATCAAGTGTTGTTGAAATTACAGGTAAGTCGGGGAATATGTATAAGCCGTCTGTGGATTTCGGTATGGATATGTTGGCGGCTGACCTGAAAATAGAACTCCCCATTGTAAAAGAAAAACTATCATTTATCATAGCAGGAAGACGTTCCTATACGGATTATTATCAGACACCTGTATATGTCAACCTGTTTAAAAATTTCAGGTACGACTATGCACAATATTATAAAAATGTGCCTTTTGCTTTCAGAAATCAGCCTGGGGATCCGGCGTATCTTTTTTATGATGTTGGAAGCAAATTAACCTGGAGACCTTCTGAAAAACAGATGGTAAGCCTTAGCTACTATCGGGCAGTTGATGACCTCAATTTTGGAATGGATAGCAGTTTTATAGTTGTAAATGAAAAGGCGGGATACAGTAGCGAAGGCCTTGGGATTCGCTGGACAGGAGAGTTGACCCGAAGGTGGAATGCGGAAGTCACTGTAGGGGCATCACAATCAGGTTCTTATTACTCAAATAGTCATATCGAAATATCTGAAATTGACAGACCTCTTTTTTCAATTATAGATACCACAAGTAAATATTTTTTTATGGATGGTGATCTGAATGATTTTTCAGGAAGCTTCACCAACAGGCTCTATTTGAATTCATATAACAGCCTTGAATTCGGATACCAGCTCAATTATTATGAATCAAAATATGAATCAGCCGTTTCGCTTAAATTTAACAATTCAACTTACGGTGATACAATCCGGAATTACTATAATGAATCTGCTCTGGTAACACCTTATGCACAACACTTATTTACAGGGAAACGCTGGAATATGAAAAGTGGGATCAGGATGGGATATTATTCTCTTACCCGAAAGTCTTATCCCGAAATCAGGTTTTCAGTAAGTTATAAGGCAAATGAAAAGTTTACTGTTAAAAATATGGTGGGCAATTATTTTCAGTTTACCAATAAAATCAACATGGTCGACAACGGAGTTTACCGAGGTGCCTGGGTATTGTCAGACAGTACTGATTTTCCGGTAGTTCAGGGTGGTCAGCTGGTTACTGGATTTAATTACAAAATTACCCGGACTCTTAACCTGGACGTTGAGTTTTATCACAGGCAAAATAAGGATTTGCTATCAGTGCAGAATTCTTACACAAAAATTGGCAACCAGTTAAGACAGGAATTCAGGATATTCAATGAAAGCAACACTATAAACGGAGTTGATGTATTAATTACCAAGAATTTCGGGAAGTACCAGGCATGGATAGCTTATACACTCAGCTCATCAGTTTCGCAAGCAGATAATTTGAACAAGGGAATTCCATACCCCTCAACCGATGATCAGCTCCATGAATTAAAGCTTTACAATTCTCTAACGCTGGGGCCTTTTAATTTAACACTTTCGTGGATATATGGTTCCGGAAAGCCATGGGATGAATACATCTTTACAGAGAACTACAGGCTCGCTGATGAATATGAAAAGAACTCCTCCCGGTTGCCTCCCTACCACCGCATGGATGCTGGATTGAATTATACATATAAGGCGGGTAACCTTGCGATAAAAGCAGGTTTAAATGTTTTCAATATTTATAACCATATCAATATCACCGACAGATTTTATCAATTAAAAGACAACCCCGTTCGTGAAATACTGTCAGGGAATGATCCGTTCAAAGTAACTGAAGTTAAGGGTTTGGGTACAATCCCCAATGTTTATCTGAACATAAAATTTTAATTCCTAAAAAAAAATCCATTTTCCGGTAGGGTGTTTTTTCATGCTGTTGTATTCTGTTAAAAGTTCAAAACTTGAATTAATAAACAGAACAAATAATTTCAAACAATTAAATTTCAGAAGCATGAAAACAACAAACTTATTTTTATTGGCAGCTACGCTTGGTTTATCCATGGTACTCACTTCATGTGAAAAAGCTCAGAATGAAAGCGATCCTGTTGTAGCAAGTATTGAAGACGATGCTATTGCGGAAGATCTGTATAACAATGTATTCGATGAAGCAGGGGAAATTACTCAGGACGATGTTTCATTGAAAAGCACTTCCACTGATAACGGTAACAGGGTGATTACGCATGTAACAAACGGAGATGGAAGTCGTGACATCACTGT
>JAFGEV010000251.1 GCA_016931385.1 Prolixibacteraceae bacterium | reverse complement strand
TTCTCGGGCCTGTCGAGGTAGTTGGTAAACAATCCAAGTTCCGATTGCAAACCTACATTTTTCAAGATTTCAGTATTTACTGCTGCTTTAAACAACCCACCCAGCTCCATCCGTGTTGACTCGCCTTCGGCAACACCATAATTTCCGCTAAGGTCAGGATCGGCAACAACAGTCAGTTTACCCGTTACAGGCGAAAGCATGAACGATAATTTATCCGATGGCTTATAATCCATACCCAGCGCAAGTGTCAAATAAGCCGGTGCAAATAAGTTCGATACTTTAACCGTGTTTTGTTCATCGGAATACCCCGGAGCAAACTGCGATTTAAAACTAAGCAGTCCGGAATAAAACCATTTTTTTGTTGCCTTAATTCCCAATTTCGACTGAAAGTCAATAACGTCTTCGTTCTTTTTAACAGGAATTCCTTCAATACTTGATAGTCCGTAACCTAGATCAAGGATGTTATCCCACGAAGTATTGCCCTTATTATAGTTCGCAACATAATTCAGTTTTGCCAATCCCGACAAAGCATTTAAACCACCTGCTGCCCAGTTTGTAAACGAAACCTGTGTGAAATTGATTGAGAAGTTGCCTTTCGTTTTCCAATAAGTTGTATCAGTTTCACCCTGGGCAAGTAAGATAAATGTTCCGAATAGGGCAATAAGAAGGAATGATATTTTTTTCATAACATATATGTTTAATTGTTTTGTGTGATATGGACATCCATTTGCGGATAAGGGATACTGATGCCCTCTTTATTAAATTCGATAAAAACGGCTTCGTTCATCGAGAAGAACACCCCCCAGTAATCGGCTGAATTCACCCACACCCTTACAGCCAGGTTTACCGAACTATCGGCCAATTCAATCAATCCGATAAACGGTTCCGGGTCTTTAAGAATCCTTTCATCGGCATGAATGATTGCTTTGAGTACACTACGGGCCTTTTCGATGTTGGAGTTGTAGCCTATGCCAAAAGTAAAATCGACCCTTCGTTGCGGTTCCCTCGAATAGTTAATGATCGATTCAGAATAGATTTTCCCGTTTGGGATAATAATTATCTGGTTATCGGGCGTGTTGAGGATTGTATTGAAAATTTGTATTTCTTTTACCGAACCGGCATGGCCAAGGGCCTGAATGTAATCGCCTACTTTGAATGGTTTAAATATCAGCACGACAACACCACCGGCAAAATTTTGCAGCATGCCCGAAAGTGCAAGGCCTACGGCAAGCCCGGCAGCACCAAGAATGGCAATGAACGAGGTCATCTGAATGCCAAGCATCGACATTACCGATATTACCAGTAATACTTTTAACAGAATCGAAATAAAAGACCTTAAGAAAGAACTAAGTGAAGGGTCGCTTAACCTTTTGTCTAAACCTTTTGTAACAATCCGTACCAGCACCTTTATTACCCAAAGGCCTAAAATCAGTACAACAATGGCTCCAATAAGCTTTAGCCCGTATAAGCTTGCATATTCCTGAAGCTTATCAATAATCTTTTGAAAATTTTCAGAATTCATAATTTATATGTTTGATTAATAACCTTTATTGAAAAGACGAATGTTCTTTTTCATATTCCAGTTTGATTTTTTTGCAGTTAGTCAAATTTATGTTTTTTTTTTTAACTGGGCTTCTGAATTATTAAAATAACTTGATTTATGGGCAAAAAAGAAAAAGGACAGATTTGCATCCGTCCTTACAACATAATTAAACTAACCAATAAAAAACTAAACCAAACTAAAACCTCTGCAAAGTTACATGCTCCATGGTTGATATGTTTTAAGCAAATGTTAATTCTGAATTGTATTAAATAATGGTTATTCGCCTTGGTCCTTAATAAAGCAGGCAGCCACCCACTTATTCTTTTCCTTATTTGAAATAAATTTGATTCCGAACAATTTAGCCCGGGCGATGATATCATTAAGGTCGGCCTTGTAAAAGCCGCTCATGAACAAAAAACCACCCGTGTTCAATACTGTTGAATATTTTTCAACGTCGTTCATCAAAATATTCTTCTGAATATTTGCAAATATCAAATCATATGTTTCGGCCTCCAAAACAGAAGCATCTCCTTTTTCTGTTTTAATTGAACTACAATCATTTAAGCTGCAATTTTCGATTGTATTATCAACCGAACGCTGGTCAATATCAACAGCAAGAACCTTTCTTGCCCCTCGTTTAAAAGCAAGCATAGCCAGGATGCCGGTACCACAGCCCATGTCGAGCACAGTTTTGCCTGTCAGTTCAGAATCAAGAATATACTCAACCATCATAGAAGTGGTTTCGTGATTACCAGTTCCGAAAGCCATGTTTGGATCGATTACAATTTCATATTCGGCCTTGGGATATTCTTTATGAAAGGAAGCCCGAACCACGCAACGCCCACCTATCAAAAGGGGTTTGAAATAATTCTTTTCCCACACTTCGTTCCAGTTTCTTTCTTCTATGAATTCCGAAGTAAAGGAAAATGAAAAAAGAGGTTCAAACTGATTCTCTGAAAGAAGGTTTTCTGAAAAGATATCTTCAGGAATATAGGCTTCAACATTTTTTTCATCCTCTACAAACCCTTCAAACCCAATTTCAGAAAGCATTGCAATAAGTATGTCACGAAAATCCTGGGTGTCGGGGAAAAGCGATATGATAATTTTATATGTATTCATTTCATTTTTTGCACAAAGGTAGTTGATGAAAACGAAATTTGAATTTATTCCGTTTTCTAAGATGAAAATAACATGGTTCTGAATTGATCTTTGTATTTTTGCTAAAATTTTTAATTAAACAATACTTTACCGCATTTAAAAACGAAGGCAAGATGAAAGGAATAATATTGGCAGGAGGCTCGGGCACAAGGCTCTATCCCATCACCCAAAGCATTTCGAAACAAATTTTACCGGTATACGACAAGCCCATGATCTATTACCCGCTGTCGGTACTCATGCTGGCCGGCATACGTGACATACTCATTATTTCAACACCCACCGACATTGGCCTATACCGTTCGCTACTTGGCAGTGGCGAACAAATCGGGTTAAACCTTGAATATGCCATCCAACCCTCGCCCGACGGACTGGCACAGGCATTTATCATTGGCGAAGAATTTATTGGCAGCGATAACGTGTGCCTGGTACTTGGCGACAATATCTTTTACGGTTATAATTTCCGTTCGGTACTCGAAGAAACCGCAAACCTCGATAAGGGCGCTACCGTTTTCGGCTATTATGTAAACGATCCCGAACGCTATGGCGTGGTCGATTTCGATGAAAAAGGAAATGTTTTGTCGCTTGAGGAAAAACCCAAAAGTCCCAAATCGAACTATGCTGT
>JAFGEV010000250.1 GCA_016931385.1 Prolixibacteraceae bacterium | reverse complement strand
GCATAGTGGCGTGTTGCTGTTTGATACTCAACGTGTGCAGTATTAATTGTAATACCTCTCTCTTTTTCTTCAGGAGCATTGTCGATTGAATCGAACGATTTAATTTCCGATAAACCTTTTTTTGCTAATACCATTGTAATAGCTGCGGTAAGGGTAGTTTTCCCGTGGTCAACGTGGCCAATTGTACCAATATTGACGTGGTCTTTATCCCTAACAAATGTTTGTTTAGCCATAACTCTAAAATATTAGATAACGTTAACTAATTATATTATTATATTTTCTTCGTTTTGAGCCGATGACGAGAATTGAACTCGTGACCTCTTCCTTACCAAGGAAGCGCTCTACCCCTGAGCTACATCGGCAACCCCTGTTGCAATGTTGCCGGGTAAACCGTGAGCGGGAGACGGGATTCAAACCCGCGACCCTTAGCTTGGAAGGCTAATGCTCTATCGACTGAGCTACTCCCGCATTGCGCGCCATAGCCTTGGCGAAGGCGTGCATGTTTGTTCAAATGATCAAATTTGAACAGGTCGCCTTCGCCAAAGCTATGGCGACCTTGCCCTCCTTCGCAAAAGCTTCGGCGGGCTATGATCACCTCCACCAAGGTTTCGGTGATCACTGTGGGGAGAGCAGGATTCGAACCTACGAAGGCGTCGCCAATAGATTTACAGTCTACCCCATTTGGCCACTCTGGAATCTCCCCGTTTTTAAATTCAATTTTTTCCAGAACGTGCTCTTTTAACACTAATTGGACGATTTTGTATCTTCAAAATCGTCCCAAAATATTATGATTTTTTTTCATGTTAAAAGCACAAACCCTTGTCAGTCAAAAAACTTTCCGAAAAGGGTTTGCAAATGTATAAATATTTTTAATTAATTCACAAAAATCAATCTTTTTTTTCGATTTTATTTTTCATGTAATTTTTCCTTGAATTTTTTGAGCTGCCTCCTCATTGCCTCAACGGCCAAATCGGTTGCTTCTTCAAATGTATCGGCCTGTTTTTTTGCAAACAGGTAATCTTTCGAAGGAATTGAAAGTTTCAATTCTACTTCTTTATTTTTGGAGGTTTCCGGCTTGACAACTTTCAAAATTACTTCAGCGCTTATGATACTGTCGAAATAGGTGTCAAGTTTACTTACCTTTTTGTTGACAAACGCGACCAGCTTTTGGTCGGCATTAAAATGAACGTCATTGATCTTGATATTCATAACAGTTCCTCCTTTGTTTAATCCCTTGGATGGGCTTGTTTATAAATCTCTTTTAATTTCTGAAAAGTTGTGTGTGTATAAATCTGAGTGGCAGACAAATTAGAATGCCCCAGAAGTTCTTTCACTGCATTCAGGTCGGCACCATGGTTGAGCAGGTGGGTGGCAAAACTATGCCGCAATACATGCGGGCTTTTTTTTGCTACAGTGGTCACCAATTCAAGATGCTTTTTCACTACCCTGTAAATTAATTTATCGTAAACCTGATTTCCATTAGAAGTTAATAAAAGAAATTCAGTTTTTCCATTAATCTCCTCCCTTAATTGCAAATAATCTTTTACGGGCTTTTCAATGCTCAACGGATAAGGTATTATCCGCTCTTTGTTCCTTTTGCCTAAAACCCTTATAGTATGTTCCTTAAAATTGATATTGGACAACCTGAGGTTTTTCAGTTCGGCTAACCTGATGCCTGTACCATATAATAATGAAACTATGGTTTTATCGCGCAGGCCCTGGAAAGTATCGGGGAAAAAACCCAGATCGAGTAGGTCATTCAGGTTTTCTTCCTGCACAAAAGTGGGAAGGCGTTTAGGTATTTTTGGCGAGCTTACCAGTTGGGCCGGGCTTGACTCCACCAGATCACGCCTCATCAAAAATTTATAAAACGATTTTAGGGTAGCCAGTTTCCGGTTAACGCTTTTCGGGTTGATCCCCGCATTCATCAGCAATACAACCCACGACCTGACTTGCTTGGATGTCACCTCTTTAAATTCAAAATCCCCGATCGAATTATTCATATATTGAACAAACTGATCGAGGTCGGTTTTATAAGCTACCAGCGTATGGGCCGAGTAGCGTTTTTCAAACTGAAGGTATTTTATAAATTCTTCCTGAAGAGACATTAAAAAGGATTTTAAAATAAAAACAGAACAAAAAGAAAATGGTTCTGAATTTAACTTTCCTTTAATCTTCTTCTTGCTGCATTTTCTGAATATAAATTGCTTTCTTCACTTCTGCCCTGCGTGTTACCGAAGGTTTTTCAAATGCCTGGCGGCTGCGCAATTCTTTTACAACACCGGTTTTCTCAAATTTCCGCTTGAACCTTTTTAAGGCGCGTTCAACATTCTCGCCTTCTTTAACAGGAATAATGATCATATTCGATTATTAATTTTTTTATGTTTTTGTAAAAAATGGAGCGCAAATTTAGCAATCATTCATTTATATTCAAACAGATTCAAAAAATATTTACTGTTTTCATCTTATTTATGTTTTTTTAATCGGGCGAGAGGTAGGGCTTAAGCTTAACATAAGTTGCACTATCGATAGCCGAACAGGTTAATAATGCCTTAGAAGTATTTATGATTCCCTTTTCTGAACGATAATTTACGATTTTTCGTGCAGTATTGAAATCGCAATAAGGGTGTTTTGCCAATTCCTCAACATCGGAAAAGTTAAGGTCAATTTTTCTTACAAGTGCCGGATCAACAAATAGAAAATCTTTACACGCCAGGAATGTTTCCTCAGGAAAACCGTAAACTTCTTTTAATTGTTCAACCGAAACAAATCCACCTAATAAATTCCGATAATTGCATATCCTCTTTGCATATACTGGCCCGATTCCTTTAAGGCTCATCCATTGGGCAGTGTCGGCACTGTTTATTTCAATTGCTTTTTCAATCGTTTGGTTTTTGCTGCCGGGAATAACAATGTAGGGAAAAACTGTTTTATAAAAAATCGTGTCGATACCATATACTTTGAGCAAATCGGATGTTTTATAAAACCGGCCTCCTTTTTCCCTGTATTTGACAATTGTTCCGGCAACCTTCGATGAAAACCCAAGGGAAATAAGCTCAGTAAAACTGGCCGTGTTGGGATCGAATTTTGTCAATTCAGGTTTTATTATTGCAGGTTGGGTTTCATTTTTAGAATCGGGTTTTGATTTTGGAACTGAATAAGAAGGATTTTTCGCTTCCACAACATGATTGACTTTAATCGGTTCAGCTACTTCAGCCGTATCGCTTTCCAGGTCCTCCATCATCATAACCAGTTCCCTGTATTCCTGAGAATATCTTGAATAATCGGGCTCAAAAAAAGCCGGGATGAGAAAACGGAAAATCATTAAAACAATAATAATAAACAACAAAACCATTGCCCCGTTTCTCTGGGATTTCGACATAGCCAACAATGAAGAAAAAAATCGCTTCATCTGTTCAGGGTTTATGCTGCAATTTAAAAAAATGAATCGGGATATATAACTAAATCAAAATATTTTTGAAGGGATCAAAAACAGCAATAAAGAAATATTGTCGGTTTGGGATATGATGAAACCAATTGCTTTCGATTGCTTTCATTAATCGTTTTAAAACTTCAGTATCCCCAAACCATTAAGAAATACAAGTGCAATGGCCAGTGGGGCAATAAAACGGATAATGATTAAAAAGGGCCAATAGTACCACAATTTGTAATTCCCGTTGCTCGACAGTTCTTTTTTTAATTTATTGGTTCCAAAGAAAAAAGCTACGAACAATACAATGAAAAAGCCACCAAGGGGAAGCAATATATTGGCTGAAAATTTGTCGAACACATCAAATAAATTCATTCCGAACAATTTGAGTGAAGGCACTTTAACCAGAGACAAACTGCAAAAAACGCTTAACAGCATGATAAATGAAGACGCAATAATGGTTGCCTTTTTCCGGTTAATTTTTAATTCTTCGCTTAAATAAGCCACCGCTACTTCAAGTATTGAAATTGAGGAAGTAAGCGCAGCCACTACCAGTAAAAAGAAAAACATGATGGCAAAGAAATAGCCACCCTGCATTTTAATAAATATGTTTGGTAGCGTGATAAAAACCAGGTCAGGTCCTGCAGCAGGACTAATACCGAATGCAAACACTGCAGGAAATATTGCAACACCTGCCAATACAGCAATCATAGTATCGGCAAAGGCAACCGATACAGCAGAGCTGCCAAGATTATCTTTCTTTTTTATGTACGATCCGTAGGTAATTAATGTTCCCATACCAATACTTAACGAGAAAAAAGCCTGTCCTAAAGCTTCAAGTACCGTACCGGTATCAATTTTCGAAAAATCGGGTTTAAATAAAAACTCTATTCCCTGCATTCCTCCGGGCAAGGTTAATGAGCGGATACAAAGTACCATAATTAAAATGAAAAGTATGGGCATCAAAAGCTTTGTATATTTCTCGATCCCTTTTTCTATTCCGGCCATAACCACTCCGGCTGACATTGCCATAAACACAAAGCTCCACATTATGGGCCGCCAACCACTTTCCTGAAACTGGTCAAAAATATTCTGAATTCCCTGGGCGGTTTGCCCCTGAAACTTGTTGGCTCCCGATATAAACAAGTATTCCAATGTCCAACCT
>JAFGEV010000249.1 GCA_016931385.1 Prolixibacteraceae bacterium | reverse complement strand
TTCTCGAAATAAACAATTAACCCTTTATGGTTAAAGGGATATAGAGGAAATTTTTCTATATTGTAAAAACTTTCGGATCAATCTGATTTGATATAGAGGTTTCAAAAATGATTGAAAATTGTCGTTATGAACAAATTGAATAGTATAATATATAAAATCATTAATACGTTTAATTTTAAACAAATACAACGTAATGAACCTGATTATATATCATCCGAAAAGCATATTCTTCAACTCAATCGCCTTTATGCCACACTTAGCCAGATTAACCAGACTATTGTGAAGGTTCACGATCGGAATATTTTGTTTCGCGAGATATGTAATATTGCTGTTAACTATGGCGGGTTCCGAATGGCATGGATAGGCTTGATAGACGATACAAACCGGTTTGTTAAACCGGTTGCTTTTGCAGGTGAAGAAAATAATTATCTGGTAAATGTAAACATTTCCCTTTCCGATGAAAACAGGGGCAAGGGACCAACAGGCGAAGCCGTTCGTGAAGGGCATTGTGTGTTTTGTCAGGATATTTCTAATGACCCGCGCATGTTACCATGGAGCGACGAAGCCTTAAAGAGGGGCTTTCGTGCCTCGGCAGCTGTCCCAATCCGACAAAATGATAAGGTAATTGGAGCTTTTATGGTATATGCGGCCCAACCAATGGTTTTCGATGTAAAGGAAATGCAACTGTTAGGAGAAATTGGTACAGATATTTCGTTTGCCCTCAATATGATTGAAAGGGAAAACCAACGGAACATTGCTACCGCTGCCCTGCAAGCAAGCGAAAAAAAATTCAGAGATGTTTTTGAATCGGCAAATGTTGGTAAGTCAATCACACTTCCTAATGGAGAAATAAATGTCAACCAGGCATTTTGTGATATGCTGGGTTATACAAAAGAAGAACTCAAAAACACGAAATGGCAGGATATTACACCATCAGATGAGGTTGCATATATTCAAAAAATATTGGACCAACTGCTCAATGGTGATAAGGACTCCGAAAGATTTAATAAAAGATATATCCATAAAAACGGTTCCCATATCTGGGCCAATGTCAACGTTAAAATCCATTGTAACACGAATGGTAAACCTGTGTATTTTATTACCACAATGATTGATATTACTAAACAAAAGCTTGCGGAAGAAAAGCTTCTCAAAAGTGAAACACAATATCGCCTGCTTTTCGGATACATGCTCGAAGCAATGGCATATCATAAGGTAATTTTTGAGAATGGCCGGCCGGTGGACTATATCTATCTTAGTGTTAACGATGCATTTACCACACATACCGGTTTAAAAAACGTAATCGGGAAGAAGGTTTCAGAGCTCGTACCCGGCATCCGCGAAAGTAATCCCGAGTTACTGGAACGGTTTGGCCGTGTTGCAATAACCAGAATACCCGAGCAGTACGAGACATTTGTAAAAGCCTCAAATACATGGTTCTATACATCGTTGTATGCACTTTCAGATGAAATTGTGGTATCGGTTTTCAATAATATAACCGAACATAAAAAAGCTGTTCAACAACTTCGCGATAGTGAAGAAAAATATCGGTCTGTTTATGAAAACAGCAGTGTTGCCATATTACTGACCTCGCCTGATGGTGGTATTTTATCGGCCAACAAATACGCCTGCAAAGTTTTTGACAGAACAGAGGACGAAATATGTTTGATCGGGAGAAATGGACTTGTTGATATATCCGACACACGATTACCTCTTCTGTTAGAAGAAAGAAAAAAGACCGGATGGGTGAAAGGTGAACTCACTTTTATTAAAAAAGGGGGCACAAAATTCCCTGGTGAATTATTTTCTGTTGTTTTCACGGATTCAGAAGGCAAAGAACGGACAAGCATGGTAATCCGTGATCTGACAGAGCAAAAAAAAGCAGAAGAGCTGCAACGGGAAAGTGAAATACGTATCCGCAGTGTTTTCGAGCAAGCCAATGATGGGATTTTCATTATTTCCTCCGAAAATAAATACCTCGATGCAAATCAAAGTGGTCTTGAATTACTGGGGTATACTCATGATGAACTTTTGCAGATGTCCGTTGCCGATGTGCTCGCACCACACGAGGTGTTAAGACTGGAGGTTGAACTGCCTCGCATGATGTCGGGTGTACCTCACCTTGCTGAATGGGAACATATTCGGAAAGATGGCGCCACCTTCCGTGGCGAGGTCAGTGCACGCCGTCTCAATAATAAGTCGTACATGGCTATTATCCGCGACCTTACTATGCGCAGGCAGGCAGAATCTACCCTCCGACAAAGTGAAGAACGGCTCAGGTTATCTACCGAACTGGCAAATGTTGCCGTTTGGGAATATGACTTTATGACCAACAGCATGTCGCGTTCAAAAAATCACGACCGGCTTTATGGTCTTGATTGGCAGAATAACTGGGATATAAATACTTTTCTTGATGCAACTCATCCCGATGACAGGGAATTTTCAAACACAACAATTCAAAAATCGGTGATGCCCGGTGGCCCGGATGATTATACCTTCGATTTCCGTGTAATATTCCCCGACCAGTCAATTCGTTGGTTAAATGTAAAGGGCCTGGTTGTTATGCGCAACGCGCACGGTCAGGGCATTATTGTTCGCGGAACACTAATTGATATTACTGACCGGAAGCAAATCGAAAATGAACTCAAATTACATCACGAAAATCTCGAAAAACTTGTAAAAGAACGCACTGCCGAATTAGAAATTGAAAAAGAGTATGCGCAGTCGGCCGACCGTTTAAAATCAATTTTTTTGGCAACTATGTCGCATGAGCTGCGTACCCCGCTTAATTCAATTATTGGTTTTGCGGGCATACTTTACCAGGAATACCCGGGGAAACTCAACGCCGAACAAAAAAAACAACTCGAAATGATACGCGTTAGCAGTCGTCATCTGCTATCGCTGATTAACGATATTCTTGACTTATCAAAAATTGAAGCGGGTCAACTAAAAGTTGAATTTAAACCTTTTAACCTTGCTGAAACTATCCAAAAGCTTGTAAAAACCTTCAAGCCTCTTGCAGAACAGAAAAATCTAAAGGTAATAGTATCACTTGAACCCGGTATCGATGAAATCGTAAGCGATAGCTTTCGGGTGGAACAGATACTCATTAACCTGATAAATAACGCCATAAAATTTACCGATACCGGAAGAATTTTAATTACCGGTTTGCTTGCAGAAAACGAAATTATAGTAAAAGTTACTGACACCGGGATTGGCATAGAGAAAGAAAAAATAAATGAAATTTTTCAGCCTTTTATTCAGGCCGATACTGGTTTTACAAGAAAAAGGGAAGGAACTGGTTTAGGCTTATCTATATGTAAAAAACTTTTGACCATGTTAAATGGTTCCATTGAAGTTGAATCAGAATTAGGGACCGGGAGCGCTTTTACTATAAAATTACCCCTAAATTAAGAATATGAGCGTAAAGAAAAAAATCCTTATTATAGAAGATAACGAGCAAAATATGTATATGATAACCTATTTGCTCGAATCAAACCATTACGAAGTTATTCAGTCATTTAACGGAATGGATGGGATAAATAAAGCAATAAAGGAATTACCCGATGCAATACTTCTCGATATTCAATTACCTGAAATGGATGGTTACATAATAACCAAAGAACTAAGGAAAATTCATTTATTAAAAGAGATACCGATTATAACAGTAACATCGTATGCCATGTTGGGCGATAAGGAGAAGTCGATTGAAGCAGGGGCCGATGGATATATTGAAAAACCTATAGACCCCGATATATTTATTTCACAAATGGAGGAATTCATCACCAAAAAAAATCAAAATAGGAGGAAATAGTTATGACAACCTTGTTAATCGTCGACGACAAGTCAGAAAATATATATTTTCTCGAAACCCTTTTTAATGCAAAAAAAATTAAAACCATTACAGCAAACAATGGCGCTTATGCCCTTGATTTAGCAAGGAAAAATCCTCCCGATTTAATAATATCGGATATTCTGATGCCCGTTATGGATGGTTTCTCATTATGCATGGAATGGAAAAAAGATAGTGTACTAAAAAAAATCCCTTTCATTTTTTACACTGCAACATATACTGATGCCAAAGATGCCGAATTTGCACTTAACCTGGGTGCCGACCGTTTTATAATTAAGCCCCAGGAGCCGGAAGACTTCATGAAAATTATCGAAGAAGTATTAACCGAATTCAAATTGGGAAAAATTCATACAAAACAGCCACGGATAAAAACAGAAGAGGTTTTAATAAAAGATTACAACTCTGTACTCGTTAGAAAGCTTGAGGACAAACTGGTCCAGGCTGAACAATCCGATAAAAAACTTAGGCGTTATACAGCAGAACTTGAGCAGCATTTAGAAAAAATAAAACTTTCCGAACAAAAACTGGCCAAATCCGAAGGACTCTATAAAAAACTATTTAACGAGGATTTAACGGGAAATTATATTAAAACCCCTGATGGCAAAATACTATTATGTAACCCTTCATTTGTAAAAATATTTGGGTTCGAATCGCTTGAAGAAGCTATTGGTTTCAATATAAAAAGTCTTTACCATAATATAGTTAACCGGGATTTATTGACAGATGAAATTAAAAAGAAAGGTAAGGTTGAAAGTTTTGGTATTTGGATGAAAAAGAAAAATGGGCAACTCATACATATTGTTGAAAATGCCATTGGAACTTTTAATGAGAAAAATGAACTACTTGAAATAAAAGGGTATATTTTCGAAAACACCGCATTAAAGTTAGCCGAGAAAGAGCTTACAAAACTTTCTCTTGCAATAGAGCAAAATCCTGCATCCATAATAATAACCGGAACCGATGGCAATATTGAATATGTAAATCCGAAATTTACCGAATTAACCGGGTACTCCTCCGAAGAAATTACCGGTAAAAACCCGCGTATTCTTAAATCCGGTAAAACTTCAGGTGAAGAATATAAAAACCTTTGGGATACCATCTCATCAGGTAAAATCTGGTTTGGCGAATTTCAAAATTGTAAAAAAAACGGAGAGATATTTTATGAAATGGCTTCCATTTCTCCCATTATCGATGACTCAGGGAATATAACCAACTACCTTGCAGTAAAAAAAGATATTACTGAACAGAAAAAAGCAGTTGATGCATTGCAGAAAAGCGAAGATAAATACCGCAAAATATTTGAAAATGTTCAGGATGTTTTTTATCAGATTGATTTAAACGGCATGATTACAGAAATAAGCCCTTCTATCTTCCAGTTGGCGGGCTATAAGCGTGAGGAATTGATAGGCACACCGGTAATATCGTTCTATTATGATATTCAGGAACGAGATTCCATGTTGGACATACTTTCCCAAAAGGGCGAGGTATGGGATTTTGAGGTACGGCTAATCATAAAATCAAGCCAGGTGAAATATGCTTCTCTAAATGCACATATTATGGTCGATGAGAATAATAAGGAAATCGGGATCGAAGGTTCGCTGCGCGACATTGATAAAAGAAAACATATTGAAATAGAGCTAATCGCAGCCAAAGAAAAAGCCGAAGAAAGCGACCACCTAAAAACAGCATTCCTGCATAATATATCCCATGAAATACGAACACCCCTGAATGCAATTGTTGGTTTTTCCGCAATACTGTCCGATCCATCTCTTCCTTTGGAAAAACATAAAAAGTATAGCGAAATTATTGTTAAAAGCAGCGACCATTTGCTTTCTATTATTAGTGATATTATCAATATTTCAACAATCGAAGCCGGACAGGAAAAACTATCGTTAGTGAATACAAATATAAACTCCAAATTTAAATTGTTATACGAACAGTTTTCTCCAAGAGCCAAAGAAAAGAATATATCATTTCGCTATAACATTACTCTTTCCGATAGTGAATCAATTACTTTGTTGGACGAAACAAAAATTTTACAAATACTTACCAATCTGCTGGTTAATGCATTTAAGTTTACACAGCAGGGGGATGTATCATTTGGCTATCATTTAAAAGAAAATTATCTCGAATTTTATGTTGAAGATACCGGAATTGGCATTCCCCCTGAATTGCATGAATCTGTCTTCGAGCGGTTTCGTCAGGTTGAAACTACTGCTACACGGCATTATGGGGGATCAGGCTTAGGTTTATCGATTTCTAAAGCTTATGTTGAAATGTTAGGCGGGAAAATTTGGTTAAACTCTGAAATTGGCAAAGGTTCGGTTTTTTATTTCACCGTTCCTTACAAAAAGGAAAATCAAGAGCTCAAGGCAGATACTCAAATCATTAATGAAATAACAGAAAATAATAAACCAAAAACATTGCTTATTGCTGAAGATGAAGAGTATAATTTTATGTTCATTGAAGAACTACTTTCCGATGAGAGCTATACCCTTATCAGGGCAAATAATGGCATTGAAGCCATTGAAATATGTAAATCAAATTCCCTGATAGATTTGGTGCTTATGGATATAAAAATGCCGGTAATGAATGGCTATGAAGCCACTAAACAAATCAAAAAAATCAGGCCCGATTTGCCAATAATTGCCCAAACTGCCTATTCAACTGAAAGTGATAAAAACAAAGCCTTGGAAAGCGGTTGTTCCGATTTTATTAGTAAACCCTTTAATAAGGAAGGCTTACTTACAAAAATTAGCGAACAACTAAATAAATGAAACTCGAAAGGTTAAATACCTGTTCCTTAATGTAAAAGGTTTTGTTTTAATTTCTAAAAAATAATTATAAATGAAAATTTTGTATTTTCTCCATATTTTAGTACATCAAATAAATAAATTCTAACCAAATTCTAAATTATCATGGCAAAAAATCGAAATTACAGTTGCAAAGATGTCGACATGCTTATGGCATCAAAAACCATCGCCGAAAGTTTCAAAACAAACATTTCAGAACTTTCAACAACCCGTACCGATTGGACAGAACAATATGCAAACGATTTGATTACACAAATCGACAATGCAATCGAAACCCATTTGGGTATTGATGTAAAAAAAGATTTGCGTAATGCAACAACAACCTTAGCTTCAATACAGGTTCCGGCCAAACGGGATGTATCCTATTTTAAAACACAGATAGACGAAGACTTTAAGAAAGAAACAACCAAAAGAGATGAAATCTTGAAAACCCTCGGTTTTGCAAAACATCTTCGTGGAGTGCAAAAAGGCAACCAGGAATCGTTAATCCAGTTGCTCTATCAGTTCAAAACCAATATGAGTGAAACGTTACGTCAGGAAATTATCGCCAAAGGATTAAACGCAACACTTATTGACAACATTATCGGGTATGCCGATACCTTTAAACAAGCCAATGTTACACAAGAAACCTTTAAAGGTTCAACAAAAGAAATAACACAAGAAGTAACCGATGTTTTCAACGCTATCTACGATAAGATAATCGGAATCTGCAAGAAAGCATCAAACTATTACCAGTACGAACCCTTAAAGAAGGAACAATTCACCTTTGCAAAGGCACTTTCCAATCTTGGGGCAGCAGCTAAAGTAGCTGGTTAAGAAACCGCACAGGCATAAAGATAGTCTGACTAAAAAGGGACAACGTTCTCAGAGAAGGGACATCATCTGACAGACAAGGGAGCTCATCCGACAAAGAAGGGAATGAACCTGACATAGAAGGGACTTAATTCTCAGAGAAGGGAGCAAACCCGACAAAGAAGGGACACAATCTGACAGACAAAGGAGCATAGTTGACAAAGAAGGGAGTTCCTTTGACAGAGAAGGGAACTAACTTGACAAAGAAGGGACATTATCTGATAGACAAGGGAGCACATACATAGCCCCTCGCACACCGTCCCTTCTGCTTTAAGGCACATGCGGCAAACCCCGCAGGCAATCACACAAGCAAAGTTTGCCGCAAGAGCCTTCAAGC
>JAFGEV010000248.1 GCA_016931385.1 Prolixibacteraceae bacterium | reverse complement strand
ATCGCTTTTGGGTTGAACCCCAAGCTGCTTTCATTTGCAACCGGGGATCCTATATTGCCAATCTTTTGGCAGGACAATTATTTCTCCCTGCTTCCGGACGAAAAACGTACCATCGAAATGCAAGTGGATGCCTCGTTGGTAACAGAAGAGAAGTTGCTGTTCAAATTCGATGGTTGGAACCTGCGGGCATCACAGGAGCAAGAACTGCGGGTGCCTTGAGCGAATCAAGTGTTTGACAATACGATATTGATAACAACATGGAACTTAAAAGATGGGACAGAATAAAGAAGTCGCAATAAAATCGGAACGTTTAATATCGCTTGATGCCTTGCGTGGTTTCGACATGTTTTGGATTATAGGCGGCGGTGCGATCTTTGAGGCACTTGCCAAATTTACCAACTGGCCGGTATTAAACTGGTGGGCCGGACAACTGGAACATAAGTATTGGGAAGGCTTTAATTTCGAGGATTTGATCTTCCCGATGTTTTTATTTATTGCCGGGGTATCCATTCCTTTTTCAATTAGAAAAAGATTGCAGCTTGGTCAGACATTAAAGCAAATTTACAGACATGCTGCCATAAGACTTTTTGGGCTTATTGTGTTGGGCTTTTTATTAGGAAATGGAGGACTCCCCCATTTCGACTTTGGCAATTATCGATATACTCATGTATTAATGCGAATTGGAATCGGATGTTTTTTCGCCACAATGATTTACTTGAATACTAAAACCAGGGGACAGATACTTTGGTTAGCCGGACTGTTACTTGGTTACTGGGCTATGTTGAAATTGATACCGGTTCCCGGTTACGGTGCAGGAGTGATGACACCGGAAGGAAATTTTGCCGGATATATTGATCGTTTATTGTTGCCTGGAAAATTTTTCCAGTGGTATTTCCCAGGAATTTTAGATCCCGAAGGTCTTTTAGGTCATATATCCGGTGTATCGATGGGACTGATGGGTGTTTTAACTGGACAATATTTAATGAGTCAAAATAAAAATCTGTCTGGTCTAAAAAAGGGTCTCTTGTTAGGAGCCGTCGGAATAGTGTTTTTAGGAGTTGGTTTAGTTTGGAATATGACCTTTCCCATTATCAAGAAAATATGGACAAGTTCTTTTGTTGTTTTTGCCGCAGGATGGAGCTTAATTCTTTTATCAATATTTTACCTGATTATCGATGTTTGGAAACTGAAGAAATGGTCATTCTTTTTTGTTATTATTGGGTCGAATTCAATTTTTATTTACGCATGTCAATCGGGAGTTTTTGATTTTCGAAGGACGAGTAGCTTTTTCTTTAACGGACTTATTCACTTTCCTTCAGATCCTTTATTGCAGGCTGTTATCGGTTCGATTTCATACTTGCTGGTTAGCTGGTTGCTTTTATTATTTATGTTCAAGCGTAAAATCTTTATAAAATTATAAAAAGGTTTGTATGACAACCCGAGTTTATCATGGAAGACAAAAAATCGTGAAAGATAAATCGATTCTATTTTTAATTATTCTCTTTCTAATTACCGGATGCCATTCAGATTTTCCGTCAAAAAACAAAAATACCTATGCAATAATCCCGGAACCTTTGTCGCTTGTACAAAAAGATGGCAGCTTTACTTTTTCCGAAAAGAGTAAAATTATTGTTTCGGAACTTAACAGTGAAACAAAACCGGCTGCCGATTTTCTTGCGCAACTGATAAAAAATCCTACCGGGTTAAACATTTCGGTTGAACAGGGGAAAAAGGGGAAATCCGGTTCCGTATTTATGTCGCTTGATCCTTCTATCGAGAATGTCGAAGGATATGCATTGGAAATTACCCCTAAGATAATTACTGTGAGGGCCAACACGGCTATTGGATTGTTTTATGCTGTTCAAACTTTACGACAGTTGCTGCCGGTGGAAGTCGAGAATGAAAAAATTGTGGAAGGGATTAAACTTTCTGTTCCGGCATGTGAAATAAAGGATGAACCTCAATTTAAATATAGAGGGATGCATCTCGATGTCGGTCGCCATTTTTTTCCGGTGGCCAGCATCAAAAGATATATTGATATGATTGCCCTTCACAAAATGAATACCTTCCATTGGCACCTTACAGAAGACCAGGGCTGGCGGATCGAGATTAAAAAATACCCGAAACTGACAACAATAGGCGCTGTTAGAAAAGAAACCATTGTTGGAACTGGGAGTGAGGAGCGCCTGGTATTTGATGGAAAACCTTATGGTGGATTTTATACCCAGGAAGAAGTTAAAGATATTGTGGCTTATGCCAAATCACGGTTTGTTACAATTATTCCTGAAATAGAAATGCCGGGTCATTCTTTGGCCGCATTAACTGCTTACCCAGAATTTTCATGCACCGGCGGGCCTTTTGAGGTGGGTACAAAGTGGGGTGTTTTTCCCGATGTTTATTGTGCCGGCAAGGAAGCTACTTTCAAATTTATTGAGGACGTCCTTACAGAAGTAATTGACCTGTTCCCTGGCACTTACTTTCATATCGGCGGGGATGAATGCCCTAAAGACAGGTGGCAAAAATGCCCCGACTGTCAGAAAAGGATCAAAAACGAAGGGCTAAAAGATGAGAAAGAACTTCAAAGCTATTTTATTTCAAGGATTGAAAGATTTCTTATCTCCAAAAACCGGAAACTGATAGGTTGGGACGAAATACTTGAAGGAGGCCTGGCACCCGAAGCCACTGTAATGTCGTGGAGGGGAACAGAAGGCGGCATTGAAGCAGCAAGACAAAAACATCATGTAATAATGAGCCCGTATAACGATGTTTATTTATACATATATCAATGTGAGCCGGAAGGCGAGCCGCTTGCTGCAGGCGGTTATCTTCCGCTTGAAAAAGTGTATGCTTTTAACCCGGTACCTTCAGTATTAAATGAAGCCGAGCAAAAATATATACTTGGTTTGGAAGGTTGCTTATGGTCAGAATTTGTTGACAATCCTGATCTTTTGGAATATATGGTTTACCCGAGGATGTTTGCCATTGCCGAAACCGGTTGGACCCGTGCCTCGAAAAAGGACTTCAATAGTTACTTATCACGTTTAGATATTGTAAAAGAGCGGTATGATGCGATTGGTATAAACTATTTCAAGGGTGAATATAGAAATACAAGGGCCATAAAATAATATGAGCACGTTGATAAAAACACAAACAAGAATGAAAAATCCAAGGCGAGTTCGATTCAACCCTATTCAAAAAATTATTTGGGATAAAAAATGAACTTAAGAAATTCTTTTACCGGCATAACACTATTTGCTACAATAACCTGGGGTACTATATGTTATGCAAATAAACCAGCCGACACTGCAAGGAATCCTGTCATCTGGGCCGACTTTCCGGACCCTGCAGTTATCCGTGTGGGTGATACCTATTATATGAGCAATACAACCATGCACATGTGCCCCGGATTGCCAATCATGAAAAGCAAAGACCTGGTAAATTGGGAAATAGTAGGCTATGCATACCAAAAACTGGAAGATAACGACGAAACAACGCTGCAGAATGGAAAGAATATGTATGGGAAAGGCTCATGGGCCAGCAGCCTTCGATACCATGATGGAGTGTATTATGCTACTACCTTTGCCCTGAATACAGGCAAGACTTATATTTTCAAAACAACCGACATTGAATCGGGCAAGTGGGAAGAAATTACATTTAAGCCCCTGCTATATGATGGTTCGTTGTTTTTTGATGATGACGGAAAGGTTTATAAAATGTGTGAGGCCGGCAACATCCGTTTGGTGGAATTGAACGCCGATCTTTCGGGAGTTAAGCAGGGTGGGTTCGACCAAATAATTATCAAAGATGCATCCGGTATTTCAGGTAAAGATATGGTAGTTGAGGCCGAAGGAGCCCACTTGCACAAAATCAACGGGAAATATTATCTGTTTCTTATTTCATGGCCCAGGAATGACATGCGCACGCAACTGGTTTTCCGGGCAGACAAAATTGCCGGACCTTACGAAGGCAGGATTTTTCTGCACGACCAGGGAGTAGCAGAAGGATGCATGATTGATACCCCCAATGGGGATTGGTACGCAATGCTCTTCCAGGATAATGGCGCTGTTGGACGTACTCCTTTTCTTATTCCGTTTAAATGGGAAAATGGATGGCCTGTAGCCGATAATAATGGAAAAGTTACTGAAACGCTGAACATACCTGTTGCCACTACTCCCATACCTGCGAGCATTGCTTCCGACGAGTTTAATGAAGGAGGATCCGGTCTGGGACTTCAGTGGCAATGGAACCACAACCCCGATAACCGGTACTGGTCGTTAACACACCGGCCCGGATTTTTGAGGATTACGACCGGGCGTGTTGACAACAAATTTGAACAGGTTAGGAATATGTTGACCCAAATGACATTCGGCCCTGTATGCTCGGGTATGGTTGCAGTGGAGGTGAGCAATATGAAAGACGGCGACATAGCCGGGCTGGCCGCATTGCAAAAACAATACGGGATTGTTGGGGTGAAAAGGACAGGCACTACAAAATCACTTGTTATAATCAGTGCCGAAACCGGATCATCTATTGAATTGGAAAGTGTCCCTGTTACGCAAAATACAGTTTACCTTAAAATTGATTGCGATTTTAAAAACAGAACTGACAAGGCTTATTTTTATTACAGTTTGGATGAAAAGTCATGGATAAAGATTGGAAAGCCGCTTCAAATGTCGTACTCCTTAGCCCATTTTATGGGATACCGTTTCGCTTTATTTAATTATGCTACTAAAACAGCAGGCGGGTTTGTTGATTTTGACTATTTCCACATCAGTAATAAAATTGATAAAATTTGAAACTTATCCTAACCAAGGATAATATGCTTTTGCCAAAACTTAAAATTAATAGGATTATGAATTTTTAGAATCAATAGATAATGAAGATAAAAAATTACAAATTCCGATTGATAATTGGCATTGCCTTAGTCTTGTTTCTATTCACGGGCCATGCCTGTGTCCTGCTGCCTGACTTTGAAAAAAAACCGTGCCGCATTGAACTATTAGAGAACTGGAAGCTCGCATCTTCAACTGAAGTACAACAGGAAGGTGAAATTGTTTCCACCGCGGGTTACAACGATGCAGATTGGCATCCGGTTAGTCAAATGCCAGCCACGGT
>JAFGEV010000247.1 GCA_016931385.1 Prolixibacteraceae bacterium | reverse complement strand
TATTATGGCACAAATATTTCAGTAGCATGTTATGAAAAAAATCCGGGCGATGCAGGTGGAAACGCAATAGTAACAAACACGATTTTGTCGAACGCATATGAGTCAACCATACTTTGCGATAAGCGTTCAGAGCTTGATGTTCGTTTTTCGGCATCGGATAACGACAGGTTGCCTGAAGGCGAAAACAACCTCTTTACCGATCCGGCATTTATTCATCCTGAAGAATATAATTTTAGCCTTTTGGGTTATTCCAGGTGTATTTCTGCCGGGACTGATGGCAATATCGGGACAGTATTACCGGCACCGGGCGCTGATCCAAACCTGGTAATAAGTGAGATCGCATACCTTACTGAAGAATCAGTTAACCTGCCTGAGTTTATTGCCATCCTGAACCCGGGATCAAAAAGGGTAGATATGAGCGGTTGGAAAATCACAAAGGGTGTAACTTTTGAGTTTCCCCAGGGTGCATCAGTTGGTCCTGGCAAAAAGATTTATGTAACAGCCGATGTTGAAAATCCATTCTGGAATAACAGGGTTGGAAATGTTTTCCAATGGGAAAGTGGCCGGCTTGCCGATGAAGGGGAAGGCATTAAGCTTGAAACAGCCTACGGCATTGTTGTGGATGGTTTAATATACGACAACAAATCTCCCTGGCCTGAATTTTCGGATGCAACAAAAGGCATTGCGTTGGTTTCAGAAAAAGTTGACAACCATTTTGGTGAAAACTGGTTCTCGTTGCCCATCGATCAGATTGTGTCCGTTGAAAATTATTTTATTAAAGAGGCATCAATAAATTGTTATCCAAACCCGGCCCGTGACTGGATTACCTTGCAAGGATTGGGAAAAGAGGTAACAGCGATTGAAATTTTCAATATTCAGGGGGAACGTAAATTATATTTTAAGGTAGAAGGTGAATCGTGCCGGATAAATTTACCGGAACTTAGTCCAGGTTTATATCTGATCAGGGCAGGAAAGCAATCGGCCAGATTGCTTATTGAGAAATAAGTACATAGTTGTATGATCTTTAGATTTATTGGTTATTTTAGTAGTGAATTTAACTAACTAGATAAACCTGGAATGTAATGCAACCTTTTCAATTTTTTCTTAAAATCTGTTTGAAAATCTCAACTCTCTTTTTTGCATTTTTATTTTTGGCAAGTTGTTCAGATACACAAATAAAAAAAGAATTGGTTCTGTTACAAAGCGATGAAATTTCACCCCAGGGTATTAAAATAGTATATCCACACGACGGCACAATTTTCCCTCCTGAAATTCCCTCCCCTCTTTTTATGTGGAATGATACTACAGCCGGTTCTTCAAAATGGAAAGTGTTCATAACTTCAGTAGAAGGAAAAGTGTTGATTTCTTCAACATGTGAAAAGAAATCGTGGAGGCCTGAATTCTCAGAATGGGATGAAATAAAAAAATTGAAACTAAACGGGAATTTCACCTTTACTGTGATTGCTAATAAAGCAGAAAAAAAATATTTCCCGTCAGCAAAGAACGATTTTTCAATCTCAAAAGATTCGGTTGGCGCTGATATTTTTTACAGGGCAGTAACCCTGCCTTTTAGTTATGCAGTAAAAAATGTAAATACCATCGAATGGTATATGGGAAGTATATCGGGAAGCAAACCCCGTAAAATGCTCGACAACCTGCCTGTTTGTGGCAATTGCCATTCTTTTCCTCTCGAGAAGCCTTTCCTCGCGATGGATGTTGACTATGGTAATGACAAAGGCTCTTATATTGTTACTGAAATTAATGATACCTGCTTTTTAAAAACGGAAGATATATTTACCTGGAGTGATTACAAACGTGAAGAAAATGAGCCAACTTTTGGTTTATTATCCCACATTTCACCCGATGGCAACTTCGTTTTATCAACTATAAAAGATTTGTCTGTTTTTGTTGCTGTTGACGATAACCTTGCCTATTCTCAGTTGTTTTTTCCAATTAAAGGCATTATCGGGATTTTCGACAGGAAAGAAAACACATTTGATGCGTTAAATGGCGCGAATGACCCAAAATATGTACAAAGCAACCCAGTGTGGTCTCCCGACGGTCAGAAAGTCTTGTTTGCGAAAACAGAAGTTTATGTAAACGAGAACGTTCGAAAAGCAGGAAGGGCACTATTGAGTTTGAATGATGTTAAAGAGTTTTCATCAGGGGGAAAGCAGTTTAAATATGATTTATATTCTGTCGATTTTAATAGAGGGAAAGGGGGCATTGCAACTCCGCTTAAAGGAGCTTCGAATAATGGGAAAAGCAATTATTTTCCGAAGTTTTCTCCCGATGGTAAATGGATAGTATTTTGTCAGGCTGAAAACTTTATGTTGTTACAACCCGACAGCCGTTTATATATCATGCCCTCGGAAGGAGGCAATCCACGTTTAATGAACTGCAATATGGAAGAGATGAATTCCTGGCATTCCTGGTCGCCAAACAGCCGGTGGCTCGTGTTTTCATCAAAAAACAGGGGGCTTTATACGCAGTTGTACATCACGCATATCGATGAAAACGGGATGGATTCACCTCCTGTTTTACTAGAAAATCTCTGTTTTGATAAACGTGCAGCCAATATCCCCGAATTTTATCCATTTGATGCCACGCATTTTAAAACAATTCGTGATGGTTTTTCTCAAACACCCGATTATTTTTTCAGGTCGGCTTCCGAAGACATAGCAAACAAGTATTACAAGCGAGCAATGGACAATCTGAATAAGGCTATTGAAATCGACAGCAGTCATCTGGATTCGTATTTCAAGCGCATAACATTGAATGCTTTGCTTAAGCAGCCAAATTCGAAAGCCGATTTGCATGATAAGGAAATTGCAATGAATATCATACTTGATTCATTATCCAAAAAACCTGAAGATGAAAATTATCTTTCTTTAAAAATCACTCTGCTTTCAATTATGGGGAGCGAAAATGAGGCAATAAAAGAAGCTATCCTTGCTTTGCAGAAATATCCTGGCAATTATAAATTTTATGAATTGTTGAGTTCAACATATCGAAAAGAGAAACAGTATTCAGAAGCAATTAGTTGTTATGAAAAAATGATGAAATTGAAGCCAGGCGAAAAAGGGATTTTAGATAATTTGATAGCCATGGCTTATGTAAACCTCAACCAATATGACAAGGCGCTTCAAATATTGAATCAATTAATAAAAGAATATCCAAACGATTACGGATTACTCTTATCAAGGGCACAGGTTTTTTTGAATAAGAAAAATTTTATTTCTGCCAGGAAGGATATCGATTTTATTTTATCAATCGATTCGACCAATTATAGATACAACGATTTATTGGCTCAATATTACCTGACCCAGGATAACAGTCGCCAGTATTATTTTAAGAAAACCGACAACTTAAAATTACTGCAACATACCTACAATAAAAACAACCAAAATATCGACATCCTTTTTGAAATGGCTTCTATTAATATGTCTTTAAATGATTTTCAGAATGCCCAAAACCAATACAACCGCATTTTGAGTTATTTCCCTGATAATTATGAAGCGCTGAAGCAAATAGCGAAAATAAAATTAAACATGCAACAGTGGGATGAAGCCATTGTGATTTATGACCGGCTCGAAAAGAATTACCTGCCCGAAACCGAGTTTTACAATAACAGGGCTATAGCTTACATTCAAAAAGGCGACTATCGAAAAGCTTTAGAGTATTTTAATAAGACCATCGAACTTGACCCCAATAATAAAGATGCGGTTTTTAACCGGAATAAATTGAAATCGATGATGGCTGGACAGAAATAAATCTGGTCTTTAATATTCTAGAAAATATTTTGGTGATCCTGCTGAATTGTTGAATAGTTATTTATGAATGATTAATATTGTGTGTTATAACTAAACTTTTCATCCTTTGATCTCGAAATACAGCATAGCCGTTCTTCCATTTGTGAATATGAGTTCCGATACTGAGAACGAATATTTCAGCGATGGTATTACCGAAGAGATCATAAGTGCCCTGTCAAAAATTGAAGGTTTGCATGTTACAGCGCGCACTTCGTCTTTCGTGTTCAAGAGTCAAAACATCGATATACGCGAAATAGGAACTCGTTTAAACGTGGCTTTCATTCTTGAAGGGAGCATACGTAAGGCAGATGGGAAAGTTAGGATTACAGCCCAATTAAGTGAAACGGAGCGTGGGTTTCATATTTGGTCAGACAGTTGGGATCGTGAACTGAAAGATATTTTTATTTTACAGGATGAAATGGCCGGGCTGATCGCTTCAAAGGTAAACGCGAACGTAAGACAAAAACCAAAAGGCGGTATTGTGCTTGAAGATACCAATGCCCTTGATGCGTATCTCAGGGCCAATTATTTGCTCAATACCTGGGATTTTAGCAAGGGAAAAGAGATGCTTGGCTTGTTTCAGAAGGCTGTCGATCTTGACAAAAAACTGATCAAGGCCTATGTTGGTATGAGCAATGCTTATACCTGGTTGGGTTCGACGGGGCATGTTTTGCCCAACGAGGCTCAGGCGCAAATTGAAAAGTGCATTGCCAAAGTACTGGAATTGGACCCGAATCTTCCCGATGTATACACCCTAATGGCATCGAAATATTTTTGGATGGAATGGAACATTGCCCTGGCCCTCGAAAATATCGATAAAGCATTATCGCTTAAACCGAGTTATCCTGAAGCGTTAATGTACAAAGGCTTGTTTTTAGCAGCTTCAGGCAGGGTGGAAGAGGGGCTCGACCATTTTTTCCAGGCCGACAGGCTCGACCCGTATGCCAACCAGATCAATTCGGGTATTGGCATGATTTACTCCGATGCAAATGAAAACGAGAAGGCTTTGGAATACCTCGAAAAGAACATTCGCATTGCCCCGTATTGGGATGCTCAATACCTTTTTAAGGTTGAGGTCTTGTGCAAGTTAAAACGTTTCAATGAAGCCTGGGCTGAAATTGAAAACATCGGGGCAAGGCCCAATAATCCATTATCGATTGCCGATTTGAAAGCATATTTTTATGCATCGAAGGGAGAAACCCGTATGGCACTTGAGCAGGTTGAGAAAATGAAGGAAGAATATGAACAGAAAGTCAGGCACGGATCACCTGATTCCACTTTCCTTTCTCAAATATACCTTTTGCTGGGCGAAAACGAAAAGGCGCTCGATTACCTTGAGAAGGGAATTGAGGAAAAGGCCGCCCCAATTTTGTTTAATAAAATTAATGCCTTATGGGATGGTTTACGGGATAACCACCGGTATATAGCTGCAATGAAAAGTGTTACATATCCTTCGGATTATCCGGAAAAAGCAACGGTGAAAGGGAAATATGCCAGGTCAACCCTTCGGGCGGATGAAGCAGTCCAATACCTTGAAAAACTCAACCGGCTTATGAATTCAGAAAAACCATGGATTAATCCTACATTGAACCTGACCGATCTGGCCGAGTTGATTGATGTTTCGCCCCATCTGCTTTCGAGGGTTTTAAACGAATATGCCCAAACCAATTTTTACGACTATGTAAATAGTTTCAGGTTAAAACACTTCAAACAAATTTGCCACAAAAGTGCTTACAAAAATTACACCTTGCTTTCGATGGCTTACGAATGCGGTTTCAATTCGAAAACGACCTTTAATGCATTCTTCAAGAAAACAATGGGCATAACGCCTAATGAATACTATCGGCAGGGATAGAAAGATGAAGTTCCTTAGGAACGAAGCATGAAAATAAATGCCCCAGGCCTAACGGCCTTGGTTGTTAGTGACTGGCTTGAAGGCCGGCCTTATATTTTAATGGTTTGCCAATTTTGGCGAACTTTTTAGTAAATTGCACATAATTAATAGTATAAGTTAACCCAGAATTGTCTTCGTGTCCGTTTTGACCCAAACGGTCGCACGCCTATTTTTTTTACTGAATCTTTGTGTCGGATTAAAAAATCAGATCAAAATGAAAACACTAATTGTTTATGATTCAGTATTTGGCAACACCGCCAAAATAGCCATGGCCATTTGCCAGGGGTGTACCATGTATTCGGAGGTTTCAGCCCTTGGAATAAACGAATTTACATTTTCGAAACTAAGCGATGTGAAATTGTTAATTGTTGGTTCGCCAACCCGGGGATTCAGGCCTACGCCTGCCATTGGCAATTTTTTAAAACATCTCCCTGAACAAAAATTGAACGGTGTTTTGGTAGCGGCTTTCGATACGCGCCTTTCACTCAAGCATTGCAACTCAGGTTTTATCAGGTTCATTGTAAAAAACGGCGGTTATGCTGCAAATAATATTTCATCAAAACTGGTTGCTAAAGGGGGTGAAAACTTCATGCCACCTGAAGGTTTTTTGGTAACAGGCGAAGAGGGGCCGTTGCTTGAAAGTGAAATTAAGCGTGCACAAAAATGGGCCGAAACGATTTCTGAAAAAGCCGGAGAGCGTTTATCTGAATATCAAACCTCAAATACTGATCATTATGAAACAAATTAAAAAGTTATTAATCAGCGTTATCGTTGCATTATCAATGTGTAATTGTATTTTTGCTCAGGGCGGAGCAACATTTGAAACGGCTGTTGAGGCATCCTTCGATACAAGCAATGTTGCCGATGCGGGCATGTTTATGCAATATTTTTATTTCACACCTGATTTTAATGGTTTTGTCGATATCGGAAACTGTGGTCTAACCGATCTCATTACCGAAGTCGATGTATTTGATGAAATGCAGAACAGGTTTATGGGAAACACTTATTTGTGCGATTTTCAAATGCACACCGTAATACCTGTCGATTCTTCAAATAAATACGTGATATGCTGGAACCTTATTGGTAATCATGTTGATCAGCAATTTAACTGGTATTTAAATGAATATCAGCCTGAACCGGGTGAATTTATTCAAATGGCAATTCCCGTGGAGGTGGGCGATACCATTGAACTGTCAAGCGTTAACAATTCAACAGAAACCTGGTATAAACTGGTGGCCGGAAAGCATAAAGTGATAACCGTCTCTGATTGTGGATTTGGTAATGATAAACACGATATAAACACGATATGTGTTTATAAAGATACCGCGCGAATGTATATTCCCGATTGGATTCGCTGGAACAGCAATTGTTCCGACGGGCTGTTTTTAGAGTTTCCAGCCTACCCGGGAAGTATCTACTATATTCAACTTAATCATATGAGTGACCTGATCGAAGCAAAGTGGACGTTGTATGAAAGGGATATCATGCCCGGAGAAAGTTGTGATTCAGCCATACAGGTTGATAAAGGAGTGCCTTATAACATACCTGCTGATAAATATAGTTATTGGTACAAGTACACACCTGCCCAAAATGAATACAAGGTTATTGGAAGCATTCAGGGGAAAGAGCAGTATGCCGGTTTATACATTAAAGAAGAGTGCGATTGTGAGCCGGATTATTCTGGTACACCGGGGTGCATTGAAGCAGCTCAGAATGGGGTTGCCCTTCTTCTCGAGGCCGGTAAAACTTACCACATCGGTTGGAAAAACTGGGAATACATCAATATTTCCTGGAGTATTTACGACCCTGTAGATATTTTTTGCTTCAAGGTTGACGACCAGGTTGAACCAACTGAAATTGATCACGAGAATCATACCATCGATATAACAGTTGGCCCAAGAACATCGTTAACAGACCTTTCTCCCTTTTTCATCAATGCTGATGGCGTTAATTACATTGTCGATGGCAAAATCCAGTCGATAAGCAGTAATCAGGATTTTACCAACCCGGTAAACTATACGGTAAGCTATACCGATGAGGTTAACAACGTTACCCTGTCACAGGACTGGCTGGTAACTGTTACAAAAGAAGAATCCTCTTCCGGGCCATACGCTGTTAAAAGCAATTACCTGAAGAATCCTGATCTGGCTAAGTCCCTCGTGCCCGAATGGGCCGATTTCTGGAAAGCAGCTTATGACACTGAGCATGGTGGTTTTTTCAGTTTTGTCGATCGTGAAGGAAATCCAACCGATGGTACCAAAACACTCATCAGCCAGACACAAAATGCGTATGCTTTTGCCCGTGCTTTTATGGTAACCGGCGATACATCGTATTTGAATCATGCCAACAGGGCTTTACAGTTTATATACGATCATTATCGGGATGAAACGTATGGAGGCTGGTATGTAATTGTTGATGCCAATGGGGACCTGTCAGATGCCTATGACAATACCTACAAATACTCCTTTTTTCAGCACTACGCCAACATCGGCATGGTTGCCATGGCCGATGCGACCGGAGGTGTCCGTTTTAAAAATCAGGATATTTCAGGAAACGAATTCAATGAACGTATGCACTGGGAAATGCTAACTAATTCGGTAGGTGTTATCAATGAAAACCTGTGGGATGACAGGGAGGATTTTTACGGCTATTTTTACGAGGCAGACATTGACTGGGGAAATCCTCACGGCAAAGGATTTACTCCAACTGTTGACGGAATAACGCTTCAGGGATTGTACATGTACCTGTTAACAAAAGATCCATTTTTCCAGAACAGGCTGGAACAACTGGCCAATAACATTGAAGAATACATGATTTCTGACATGGAAAGATCTGTAATTGGTTTTCATGAAAATTATGGCAGTGACTGGAATACGCCGTCTGGTAGTTATTACATCGGTCACATGTTTAAAACAGCATGGTGCCTGGCAAGGGCATACCTTGTTAATCCGCAGGAACGGTATCGTGAGGCATCAAAAGCATTAATGTTTAACTTGTTGGATAACGGAGCGTATGATTATGTATACGGAGCACCCTATTCATCATTCGATTGTGATAATGGATACGTAGATACCGGATATAAGTTGTTCTGGGAAGCCGAACAGGCATATACCAGTGCTATGCTGAATTATTACATCAGCGATAACGGGGAGGATAAAGACCGGTTCATTGAAGTTGCCGATGGTACGCTCGGGTTCTTCATGGATCATTTTGTGGATCCTGTATATGGCGAGGTATATGAAATGACCGATCGGGAAGGGAACCCTAACATGGTCAAAGGGCATCACGATAAGGCAGGATATCATTCAACGGAACTTGCTTATTATATTTACCTTTATGGAAATTTATTCTATAAAAAAGAACCCGTTGAATTGTATTATTTCATAGCTGCTGACGATGATGCGCAGTCGGTTAGTTTATATCCACTGGCAATGGAAGATAATTACCTGAAGATTGATGCAGTGGAATTAAATGGTAATGAATTTATCAATTTCGATAAAGATAGCCGCACGTTAAACATAGAACCCAACGAAGGAGGACTGTTTAAGGTAACGTTCAGTAATACAAAACCTGCTGCCGGAATTGATGCGCTTAAAAACGATAACAGTCTGGAAGTATGTGTTTATCCGAATCCTGTAACTTCTTCAGGTATTATCGAATATACCATTGAATCGTATACCGATGTTTCAATAACTATTTTTGATATTAACGGTAAGGTGTTGCATTATATTAAAAATGAGAATGTAGCACCCGGAAAATATCGAAAAACCCTTCATCGAAAGTATCTTAAAGAGAATACATTCTGCTTTTTACAAATTAAAACAAATACTCAAAGCAAGATTATTAAACTGATTACTCGCAATTAATGGGCTGTGATATTATGTCCGTTTCACAAAACCTAATGCTTTTATTTCGAAATACGAATCTATTGAATATAAAATGAAAACACATCAATTATACACCAAACCTGTCAGCAACGATTACAGGCTGGCTTATTACAGCTCAATTATCCTTGTAGCCATAACATTTATTACCTGGACTATTGCCATGTTAACACCTCCGCTAGCTGGTCCCTTCTGTCCGGGCAATTGTTTTCAGTACCCATACCACGAAGCTATAACACGGTTTCCCCGTGATTATTACTGGATGTACCCGGCCATTGTCCTGAACATTATATATTTGGTATACATGGTCATCATTCATCATTTAAATTCTCAGAATAAAAGAATATACAGCCTTTCAGGCCTGCTGTTTTCAGCTTCAGGCGCCATTTTATTGGTTTTAAACTACTTTGTGCAGGTGTCGGTTATTCAGCCAAGCCTCCTTAACAATGAGTTTGATGGGATTGCCCTGCTGACTCAGTTCAATCCACATGGGTTATTCATCGTTATTGAAGAAGCTGGCTTTTCATTTATGGCTATAGGTTTTCTATTTACTGGATTATGCTTCTCAAAAAACGACAGGTTGCAGCAAATCATCCGGATTATTTATATCGGAAGTTTTTTACTGGCCATAGTCTCATTCTTTGTAATTTCACTATTCTATGGCATATTCCGTGAATATTATTTTGAATGTGCAATTATCTCAATTGTTTGGCTTACGATGATTGTTAACGGAATTTTATTAAGTAGATATTTTTCCATGAAATACCATAAGACTTTGAAAATTATGTAAAAAAATCGATAATAATTTTTGAAAAATTTTGAAAATTGAACTATTGAAACGAGCCATCCCGTTTATCGGGACAAACAAGGATGATTAAATGTATAGCGAGTTCTCCCGCCAAAGCGGGATAGGCTATGAAATGCCAAAAACTTTAAATTTAATCGAATGAAAATGTTAGAATCTTTTTGTTAACTTGTGTAAATGTTTACAGATAATATTGAATATGTTTCTCCAGGTATGGTGGTTGTTGGAAAGGAGGAAGGTTTATTAATATCGACACCCCTTGGGTCTTGTGTCGCTGTTTGCATGTACGATGATTTGAAAAAAACCGGTGGTATGGCACACGTGATGTTGCCGGGAAAAACACCTGATAAATCTAAATTTGATGAATATAAATATGCCGAAGATGCCATAAATAATTTGTATGAACAACTCATTTTTGCTGGAGTAAAAAGAAAGAATCTTAAAGTTTGCCTTATCGGTGGAGCAAATGTTTTAAAAAAGGAAGGTGATACCTTGGTAGATGATATTATTAATAGTGTATTAAAAACGATTAAAAATTTAAAATTGCCTGTTATTAAAACATCATTACACGGATATGAAAGACGCAGCGCAACAATTGATTTAAAAACAGGAAATGTTTTTTTTACAATTGGTGATAGATGTAGTGATATTTTGTGTAAATTGTAAGATGTGTGTTTCTTTTAGGACTATTGTTGCAGGTATATCTTAAACAATAAATAAATGAAAAACTCAAAAATTATCTATTGGACGGGCATTATCGGCCTTATAGGTACTTTGCTTTTCTTTTTTGAAATACCGCTGTGGATTCTACCGGGGACACCTCCTCCTTTTAGTCATGAACTTGCTTATGCTGATCATTTGGCTGGTATTCGGATCATCGCCCTTACCCGTATTTTGATTGACCTTTTCATGTACATGTGCCTGATGGTTTTCTTTGCCGGATTCCGTCATCTGATTAAAATATCTGATGAGCGCTATGAATGGGCTGCAACATTGAGTTTTGGCGCTGCCATAGTCTGGTGGGCAGTAAGTTTAGTCGCCGACGGACTCGAGGGCGCTGCCGTTCTGAACACAGTTGGTGGAACAGGTAATCCAACAATAGTCAGGGCTATGGTTGAAGCAACTTTGCTAATATATAACGGGTCGATAGCTTTTGCTGTTACAGCTCTTTTTATGGGAGTAGCAGGTTTTGTCATTGTATCAACAGGGGCAATCCCGAAATGGATTGGCTGGCTGGCATGGGTAAGTTTTGCCCTTTGTATGATATCCATTCCTGCCATGTATGGAACCCCGGTTGATGTTAATGGTTTTTACAATGCAGCTGGATGGGGACCTACTATTGTAGCCAATGTGCCACCGCTGATCTGGTTTTTTGCTGCCAGCATTGCCATGATTATAAAGAGTAAAAAGATTAATGATTGAAATAGAAACAAAACGATTGTTGTTAAAAGAGATATCGTGGAATGATTTAAACGATATCCATCGCCTTCATTCAATACCCAAAGTTGATGAATTCAATACCTTGGGAATCCCCGAAGATATTGAGCAAACGCGTGAAGTTATGTGTCCATTTATCGAGGATCAGAAAACTGATCGGCAAAAGTTGTATTCATTAAAAATAAATCTGAAAGAAACAGGGCAATTCATTGGCATAGCCGGTATAATATTGTCGAACGATAAGTTCAGGCTAGGTGAAATCTTTTTCAAGCTTGATCCGCTTTTCTGGGGCAGGGGATATGCCACCGAAGTTTCTAAGGCCCTTATAAAAACCGGATTTGAAAGATTTAATCTTCATAAAGTTGAGGCCGGGGTTGCAACAGCTAACAGCGCTTCAATCCGGGTGCTTGAGAAATCGGGGATGACCCGTGAGGGGTTGCGGCGAAAAATCCTGCCTGTTCGGGGTGAATGGATCGACAATTACCACTATGCCATTGTTGAAGATGATCCAAGGGAATACTGATCATAATTGAAATGCACCAGGCCTACGGCCTTCCCGGTATATCAATGCGCACAGTAACCGGCATAAATGCCGGCCTTACAAAATGATTCAGGCACTACGGCCTTGTGGTATAGGATGTTTTTGCATAACAAAAAGTTCCGTAGGAACGATT
>JAFGEV010000246.1 GCA_016931385.1 Prolixibacteraceae bacterium | reverse complement strand
TGCCAGCACAGGTGGCTTTAATATTAATTATATGGAGATTAGTCTTTCCGGAAGAACGGGTACTGAAAGTATAATTGCTGAAGGAATACACATTTACCCTAACCCGGTTTGTAGGGAGATGGTCATAAAAGCTAATGCTTTTATGCATCATAAAATTGAAGCGCTTGATATTACCGGGAAAATTATCCAAAGCTGGAAAACAAATAGTGAACCTGAATTGCGTTTACCGGTGTGCCTTCCTAATGGAGTTTATTTTGTGAAAATCAGCGATGATAAACATGTTCTGCAAAAAAAGATTATTATTGATAATCATTGAGATAAGAGAATGTGGTTGTTTATTCATCCATTGGAATTTTGACCAATAGGTGCACATTTTAAAAACTTTATCTGGAATCGATATAATTATATACCATTTGAATTGGAAAAATTCCCGGGATTTGTGCTTATCTGATATATTTGTAGATAGCTAAACAAATATTGATTATCAATCTTATGAAAATCATAAAAAGAAAAACAGACCAACTAAAAACAAAACAATGTGCTTTTAAAGTTCCGGCAAAACTATTAGCTATTGGAATTGGCATTGTTTCAACCATCTGGTTTTTAGTTCGAGTAATACCAAAACCCTCGAGAGCAGGTTACCCATGTGTTAGGGCCACATTGCCTTTTATGTCAACCTTTTTGATCTGGCTCTTATCGCTCTCCGGCTCAGTGCTGGTATTTAAAAAATCGGTTTACTGGCTAAAACGAAACAAATACTTTGCTGCAGCGGGGCTGGCACTATTAGGTATCGTTCTTGTTTTGGCAGCGACCGTTCAGGATGCAAAAAAAGCAAGCGCAATTGAAGCACTGGCCGAAATTGAGCTACCCGATGCCCCAAACACCCCAATGGGCATGTCGTATGGAATATTTCCGGGAAGAGTGGTTTGGGGGTACAATCCGGCGGCTACCAATAACGACTGTCCGAATACCTTTGAAGATTCGTACTATATGCCTAAAAATAACAACCAGGAAGTCATTAATAATATGGCCGATGATGTTGTAAAATCCCTTTCAGGTATGGCTACTGTTAAAGAATCGTGGGATGCAATAATGAAAGACTTTAACAAAAGAAAAACGGGTATTGAAAAGGGATATTCCGAAGGGCAAACCATTTTTATAAAAATCAATAACGGCCAGGCCGGATGGGCAATTGACAGAAAGACACTGGCCGAAGCCAGAACAAGAGTTCCAATTTCAGGTACTTCTCCTTCTACATTGCTTGCTTTTGTTCGCCAATTGGTCGACAGTTGTGGAATCCCTCAAAATAAGGTATTGATTGGCGAACCAATGACTCATGTGTACAAACACACCTTCGATGTTATTAATGCTGAATACCCCGATGTTGTAATTCTCGATAAAGAAGATCATACCGATCTGGGCAGAACAACATCGGCAGGTTGGTCGGATACGGTAATCTACTATTCCGATAAGGGGAAATACATGCCCGATGGAATTTACGATGTGATCATGAAGGAAATGAACGATGCCGATTACATGATCAACATTGCCGCCTTAAAAGGACATGCAAGAGCCGGCATAACTCTGGGAGCTAAAAACCATCTGGGTTCGCATGGCTATCATGGGAAAAGGTATGGCTGGGGAACATTTTATCTGCATACTGGTTTGGTCGCAACAAAAGACAACGACGACCTGAGCAATGAAGAAGCAACAAAATACAACCGGTACAGGGTTACTGTCGATATGATGGGACATGAAAAACTAGGTATCAATACCGTGCTTTTTGTTGTTGATGGCCTTTGGGGCGGAACAGAAGCCATTGAGAAAGCAGTGAAATGGCAAAGTAAACCTTTCAACAATTCATGGCCCAATTCAATATTTGTTGCGCAGGACCAGGTAGCCATCGAATCGGTTTGTCTGGATTTTTTACGTGCCGAAGCCAGGGCAAACCCCATCTTTAAAAACAGGCCCCTCTTCCCGGCAGTTGACGATTATTTGCACCAGGCAGCCGATAAAGATAACTGGCCAACGGATATTGTATACGATCCCGAAGGTGATGGCACAGAAATTTCTGCCAGTCTGGGAGTTCATGAACATTGGAATAATTCTACTGATAAACAATACACTCAAAACCTAAAGGCAACTGGTAAAGGAATACATCTGGTAACAATTCCGGAAAGTATAGTGAAAAACTCCAAAATGAGTGAAAGGAGATTGAGAAAAGAAGCAAAAAAGCTGAAAAGAAAGTTAACCCAATAAATCACATTAAATATATCTGATTATTTATCCCAGAATAGAAAAATTGTATAAACCATTTAACTCAATCGAAAATGAAACCCTTTATAATATCCATTTTATTTATAGTCTTAATAAGCTGTCAGAATAAGTCAGTTAAAAACTATATAATTGAGAAAGAAGGAGTAGTTGTAAATACAACTACAGGCAGGCTCGGGATTTATCCCGTTGCAGAAAATGCCGTCAGGATTAAATGTTTCGATGAAACAACACAGCCCTTGCCCGAGTTAATATTCCCTGATGAAATATCAGCTCCGGAATTTAATGTTGCTGAAAGTTCTGCTTCAATTGTAATTGGAACAAACAAAATAAAGGTGATCGTAGAAAAGAAAACAGGAAAACTATCTTATACAGATATGTCTGGTAATACTTTCCTTTCAGAAACCAAAGGTTCAAGAAAATTTATTGCCGATACCATTTTGGGAGAACCCTGTTACATTTCGGAACAGAGTTTTGAATCGCCCGAAGACGAATACATTTTCGGCCTGGGCCAGTTTCAGGATGGAAATTACAATTTGAAAGGAATCAGCCGCAGGCTAACCCAGGTAAATTCACAGATAGCACTTCCTTTTGTTTATTCCAGCAAAGGATATGGACTGTTATGGCACCAGTACGGGCTGACTGATTTTAATCCAACCAGTAATCTAATTACTTTATCAAAACAGGAAAAGGCAGAAGGTCAACAGGAAGTAGTTGAAGTAACTACAACTTCTGGTACGCAAAGGGTGGCCCGCAATCAGTCGCTATATCACGGCACATTTGAAGTTTCCGAAGATGGGGAATACTCCATTTTTCTTGATTTGGGTGCCATGGGCAATCGTCATTTTGTGACCATCGACGGTGAACCCGTTATTAACGAAAGCAATATGTGGCTACCACCAACTGCCGGTACGCTGGTCAAATTAACTGCAGGAGAACATCAGGTGCAATTAATTTGCAAATCGGACAATGAACCTGAATTGTCATGGAAGCTAAAAGAAAACACTACAACTTTCCGTTCGCCAGTAACAAAAGCGCTTGATTATGTGGTATTTTACGGGCCTTCGGCCGATGTTGTGATTGCCACTTACCGAAATCTTTCGGGTAACGCTCCCTTGTTACCCAAATGGGCTTACGGGTTCTGGCAGTGCCGTGAACGTTATACATCGAGTAAACACCTGGTTGAAACCGTGAAGGAATTTCGCAAACGAAAACTCCCTATGGATGTTATTGTACAAGACTGGCAATATTGGGGAGATCGGGGTTGGGGCGTACCTCAGTTCGATGAAACAAATTACCCTGATCCCGATAAGTTCATCAAAGAAATCCACGATTTAAACGCTCATTTTAACATCTCAATCTGGTCGAACCCTGATAAAAACTCTGATTTGGGAAAAAAATATGTAGAAAACAATCGTTTCATTCCAGGAACTAAATGGTTAGACTATTTTAACCCTGCTACGCGGAAGGAATATTGGAATACGTTGAAAACAAACATGTTAGATTATGGTGTCGATTCGTGGTGGATGGATGCCGTTGAACCCGAAAACGATGCACTGAAAGGTGAAATAACTTATGCAGGGCCGGGCGATTTCTACCGTTTAACATATCCACTCATGGTAAGTAAGGCAGTTTATGAAGGTCAGCGTGAAGTTACTTCCGATAAGCGCGTTTGCATTCTGACCCGTTCCGCTTTTTTAGGCCAGCAACGCTATGGAGTGATCAACTGGTCGGGCGATATTGGCGGAAACTGGGATGCATACAGGCGTCAGATTGTTGCCGGTTTAAATTATACCATAACAGGGATGCCCTATTGGACAACCGATATTGGTGGATTTTTCCGCCCTGGCTGGTCGCAATACACCGATGAAAACTACAGGGAGTTATTGACCCGTTGGTTCCAGTGGGGAGTATTCAATCCAATTTTTCGCGTACATGGTTACATGTCGGAAACAGAGCCATGGAAATACGGAGATACCGTTGAGAATAACATACGGAAAATGTTGGACCTTCGCTACAAGTTGCTTCCATACATCTACTCAGAAGCATGGCAGATAACAAGAAACGGTTCGACCTTGATGCGCCCGTTCGTGATGGATTTTGCCGATGATTCGAAAGCGCTTGAGCAGCCGTTTGAGTACCTGTTCGGAAAATCGATTTTGGTTGCACCAATTACAGAACCAGGAGTAACCGAAATGAATGTTTACCTTCCGGCTTCAGCCAATTGGTACAATTTACTTACAGGAAAAAAATACGAAGGAGGACAAACTATAGCTGTTGATGCCCCACTGGAAAAAATTCCATTATTTGTAAAAGCAGGTTCTATTATACCTGTTGGGCCAAAAGCACAGTATGCTTCCGAGAAAAAATGGGATGACCTCGAAATCTGGATTTACGAAGGTGCAGATGCAAGGTTTACTTTGTACGAAGACGAAGGCGACAATTACAACTATGAAAAAGGAGCATTCTCAACCATTGAATTCAAATGGGACGACACGGGTAAAATATTGACAATCGGAGAACAGAAAGGCGAATTTCCGGGTATGTTGACAGAGCGGAAATTCAATGTTTATCTTGTTGGGATAAACAATGAAACCGGATTTGAATCAAAAGAAAAGGCCGAAAAAATTATAAGTTACTCAGGTGAAAAAATTGACATTAAAATATAACGAATCAAATAACAAATCCTACTTATGAAACGAACCCCGAATATCCGGGTGAGTTCCATCAGCCCATTAAAAACAAATTATTTACTGATGAAAAACAAGATTGCATTCCTTTTAATCGCAATTATTGCTGTAAGTTGCAGCAATATTCAAAATAATGTAAAAGAGTATCAGCCGACATTTGAGTCGCTTGAAAAAGCAAATCCCGTTCCTGAATGGTTTAAAGATGCCAAATTTGGTATTTATTTCCATTGGGGCGTTTATTCAGTGCCTGCCTATGCAAACGAATGGTATCCCCGCAACATGTACATATCAGGATCTGATGAAAACAGGCATCACATTGAGGTGTATGGTGATCCAACCGACTGGCCATATAACAATTTCATAACCGGTGCAACCGACAAGCAAGGTAAATTTGTTAAGTTCTCGCCTAAACTAAAATCGGAAGGTGGCAATTTTGATCCCGAAGAATGGGCACAACTTTTCTTCGATGCCGGCGCCCGATATGCCGGGCCTGTGGCTGAACACCACGATGGCTTTTCGATGTGGGACAGTAAGGTTAATCCCTGGAATGCTTACGACGTGGGGCCCGAACTTGACCTGGTCGGCTTACTTGCCGAAGCTATCCGAAAACATGAAATGAAAGTCATCCTTTCAATGCATCATGCTTACAACATTACCGGGTTCTTTGAAGCCGTTCCGGAAACAAACGACACGACACTTCAAAAACTATACGGACAACAGGGTAAAGAAAAAAACGAGGCAATGTGGCTTGAAAAACACAAGGAAATCATCAACAATTACCAACCTGACATCATCTGGCAGGATTTCAATTTACACGTAATCTCCCAACAAGTACTTCTTGAGTTTCTTGCTTATTATTACAACAAAGCTATTGAATGGAACAAAGAAGTTGTTGCAACGTATAAAGACGGCCTGAACCCCAGATGTGCGGTTCTTGATTTTGAACGTGGAGGGGCACAGAATATTACGCCGTACTACTGGCTAACAGATGATGCCATTAGTTCAACAAGCTGGTGTTATACCGAAGGGCTTAAGTATTATTCGAAGAAGCAAATACTACATGGCTTTCTCGACAGGATAAGTAAAAACGGAAACCTGTTGTTGAATATTTCACCCATGGCCGACGGTTCAATTCCTCAGGGTCAAAAGGAAATTTTACTTTCAATGGGCGACTGGCTTAAGAAATTCGGTGAAAGTGTTTATGGCACACGTGCATGGGAAATATACGGTGAAGGGCCAACCAAAATGGGCAAAGGCCATGGCGTTTTTACAGCCCCTGCCGAAGGAACAGCTAAAGACATTCGCTTCACCCGGTCGAAGGACAATACAACGCTTTATGCAATTATGTTGGGATGGGATAATGATCAGAAAGAAGTCATAATAAATTCCCTGTCATCTGAAAGGATGAATATCAAAAGCCTCAAATCGATCTCTTTAATTGAGGATAATGGGAAATATTTATCATTAACATTCGAACAAAACGAAGAAGGTTTGGTCGTAAATCTTCCGGAAAAAACACAGAATGAACCTGCCTATGTGCTGAAGCTTTCTTTTAAAGGTGAAATTCCTTCACCCGATAAATTTGTGAATGTTAACAGTGATCCCTACTACCATATTTTACCTGCCGACAATCCTGGAGGAGGTGTTCTTGGCTCCAGCCTTACAATTACCGATAAAAGAAAAGAAACTGCAAATCATTGGAAACTGGAAGCTGTTGGAAAAGGTTTTTACAGAATCCTTAACCGTGAAAACCTGGATAAAGGAATCACATGCAGCTCTGTTGAACCTTCAGAAAAAGGGATTGCTATTTCTGATATTTCAGGAAACGACAATGAATTATGGAAAATTGAAGATACATACAATGGATATCAGCTATCGAATAAACAATTCCCTGGTTATTTTTTATTGATCAGAGATGATTGTTTGGAAATGGGAGAAAAAGAAATATCAGATATTCCTTTCGCCTGGAGTATTAATGAAGTTTGTGAATCAATGCAAAAGCCCTATAAACAGAACTCTGTTCCTGGAATAATTGAAGCCGAGGATTTTGACACCGGTTGCCCGGGAGATGCGTATTTTGAAAAGGATGAGGTAAATTCAGGGGGCAAATACCGGCCAGAAGAACCTGTTGATATTGATACATGCTCGGCTGGAAGTTATTTGATAGGTTGGACCTCAAGTGGCGAATGGCTTGCCTATACCGTGAATGTAGATAAATCATCAGGCTATAACGTTGAATTTTATATTGCTGCGCCTTCCGATATTACAAAAATTCATCTCGAATGCGATGGAGAAGACTTAACCGGGATATTGACAGTGCCTAATACGGGGGGGTACCAAAACTGGGAAGTAATTAAAAAACCGGTCAACCTAAAAGCAGGCGAACATGTTTTAAAACTGGTGATCGATAATGGCGGCCTTAACCTTGATAAAATGGTTTTTAAAATCGATAAGCAATGATTTAATAGATTGTGAGTTTTTCTTTAAAGTAAAAGGTTTTCAGGCAATAATAATTGAATACCTTCAGTAAAATTCAACAGTTATTTGTACGTTTTTTCAACAACAAATCCGCACCAGTGTTTGAGAATTTTTCTGCAAGCCATGTAGAGCAGTCAAGTTAAATAATAACATTTTTAAAAGATTTTTCAATTAGTAAAAATTGTAACTTTGTGATTGTGCCACATGATGTTATAAGGATGAAAATCAAGTTTTTTCTAATTGAGTGTTTTCTTTTATTTCTTGCTGGTTGCTGGTCTCCAGTCAATTTAACTTATGAAAGTGCCCGTACCGTAAATAAAGGTGAAGTTGAGTTGCAAGGAAATACTTCCGGTTATTATTCACTTCTTTCTTCATTGGTAAGTAGTAGCTCTGAAATTAATTCAAATAATGACAACTTTGGAATAAAAATTGGTTATGGCATAACTGATTTTTATACTTTAAAAGCACGATACGAAAGAATTACATGGAATTTTGCAACTGATTACTATCTTTTTGATTTATCTGAAATGAAATACTTGAATTATTTTGAGATTGAAAATAAGTTTAAATTCAAAAATGCGAATGTTGCAATTGGTATTCCTTTACAATATTACAGTTTCACAAAAGTCAATGGAATTAATTCCGGATATTTTTGTGTTGATCCCCGGGCATATTTTACTTTTATAAACACTTCAAACTCAGTTGAGCTTAATGTTGTACCAAAGGTACATTTAATTTTTCTTGAAGAAATAATTATTCGACCTGCTATTAGTATTGGCTTGGGTTTAAGTGATGACCTGGATAAATGGGCAATACGTCCTGAGATTGGTTTTAATGGTTGTTTCTCTTTTGGGGTAGGTTTAAATGTTAATATATTTCAATTGCTTAAAATTGATAAAAGTATTACTGATAATTAGACTTTTGAGATTTTATATTACTTGTTCTAATTATATGAAAAACTTATTAAAGTTTTTTAAACCCAATAGATATTACTTTATTTTCAACATTATGATGAAGTGTGACGATTGTGAATATTTTAGCAAAGGTCCACTCGTTAAATCGTAGCATAGCCGCTTGTTTGGATTATAATTGGCAGTATCTCAAATTAAATTTTTTATTCTAC
>JAFGEV010000245.1 GCA_016931385.1 Prolixibacteraceae bacterium | reverse complement strand
TTTTCCTGAAAATTATAAATACACTTGTAATCGTGCAACAAAACATTCGTATCAAGTACAAATACCTTCTTCACCTTGTTGTTAGCAGCCATAGCGACATCGTTTTAGTTGTGAAATGAAAAGCTTTCAACCGGTAACACCAGTTAACGGTCAAAAGCTTTTTTGTTTTAATTTAGCGTGATTAAACTATCACATTTTTACTACATACCTGTTCAGGTTTATTAATACTTATTAACATCCTTCATGGATACCATTAAAGCCATTTTAAGCCGTCGGAGCATCAGGAAGTATACACCGGCAAAAGTAACTGATGAACAAATAAACATGCTGCTAAAAGCTGCCATGCACGCTCCTTCTGCTGTTAACAAACAGCCCTGGCATTTTGTTGTTTTTCGCAACAGCAACTCCATCAAACAGATCATTGAGGCACACCCGAACGCTTCCATGCTCACCGGTGCCAGTGCAGCCATACTTATATGCTATGACGAGCACCTGCAGCACGACGCAGGATACGGCCCGGTTGATTGCGCAGCTGCCACGCAGAACATGCTTCTGGCGGCACATGATTTGGGACTGGGAGCGGTTTGGGTGGGAATATACCCAAGAGCAAACCGGATGGAAGCGGTTCAGCGGATATTCAGTTTACCGGAACATGTAAAGGGCTTTGCTGTTGTATCACTGGGTTATCCGGCAGAGACAAAAGGTGACCACGACAGGTTCAACCCCAACCGGATTCACCATGAAAAATGGTAATTTCGGGTATTCTTATAACAGGAAACCGGCAATATGAATTACAGGAAAACACTGAATTACATAATGGATCAATTGCCCATGTACCAACGCATTGGCAATGCGGCATACCGCTCGGGGCTTGACAACACACTGAAGCTCGATGCACATTTCGGTAATCCCCACAGGCAGTTCAAAACCATCCATGTTGCGGGTACCAATGGCAAAGGTTCCGTTTCACATATGCTTGCCTCTGTGTTGCAGGAAGCAGGTTATAAAACTGGTTTGTATACTTCGCCCCACCTGGTTGATTTCAGGGAACGTATCAGGATCAACGGCACCATGATCACCAAAAAATTTGTAGCGGAATTCATTACAAAGAACCAGGCATACTTCAGCACCTTCAACCCCTCTTTCTTTGAAATTTCAGTTTTTATGGCTTTTGAATATTTTGTTCAAAACCAGGTTGATATTGCCGTCATTGAAGTAGGCCTGGGTGGCCGCCTGGATGCCACCAACATCATTTCGCCCCGGTTGTCGGTAATTACCAATATCGGAAAAGACCACATGGAAATACTGGGCGATACGTTGCAGAAAATTGCAGCTGAAAAGGCGGGAATTATTAAGCCAGATACGCCTTGTGTAATAGGCGAAAAACAGACCGAAATCATGGCTGTGTTCAGGGAAAAAACCAGGCAGCAGAACTCAAAGACGATCCTTGCCGATGAACAATATGCCATTAACTACAGCCTGACATCCGCCGATGGTTTCCAGGTGTTCAATGTGAAGAAAAAAGATGAGATTCGCTTTGCCAATCTGAAGTGCGGACTCATGGGACATTACCAGCGGAAAAACACGGCGACCGTTTTGGCTGCCGTTGATGAACTGATTGAGGACGGACTTCAGATTCAGGAAAAGGACATCTATAACGGAATCCGTAAGGTAGTTCAGAATACCGGCCTTATGGGACGGTGGCAGGTGGTTAGGGTAAACCCTGTTGTTATATGCGATACAGCGCACAATCCGGACGGCATGAGGGTACTTATGCAGCAGGTTGCTGAAACAGCAAAAAAGAATTTTCACCTGATTATTGGTTTTGTAAACGACAAGGACATTCCGGAAACACTAAAATACCTGCCCGCTGATGCGCACTTTTATTTCACCAGGTTATCGGTTCCGCGTACCATGGATGAAAACGAACTCATGAAAAAGGCAGGTTCACTGGGTTTTGCGGGCCAATCATACAGTCATGTGAAAGCCGCCTACGATGAAGTTTTGCAACGTACCGGCAGCAACGACCTGGTGCTGATTACAGGCAGCAATTTTCTGGTGGCCGACTTTTTAATCATGATCAGCGAAACCTCATAAAAGGGTGACAACAATCACTTCAAATGATGAAACAAGAAGCAGCTTCATCACGTTGTATTAAGTTAGCAGCTGATCAGATTCATTTGTTAATCAATCGTTAATTCCTTTGCCGGAAAAAGATGAAATGTTATTTTTGTATTCATGCCTGAAGCGGCAGTTTTTCTCTCACCTGGCAACCACCTGTCATTCATAAATAATTACTATGAGTAAAAAAAGAATAGGCTTATCAATTTTGTTGCTTGGTATAGTGATTTCAGCATTTTACCTGCTTTACAGGTTTCTGATTCCGGCCACGTTGAAGCCGGGTGAATATAAAACCGCACTGGTTGACTATGGCCCGGTGGCCACCTCTGTTCCTGCTTCAGGCATCATTAACCCCGAACATGAAGTATTGCTGTTGAGCCCTTATCCGGCGGTGGTTTCAAAAATATGTAAAGCTCCCGGCAGCCAGGTATCCAAGGGAGATATAATTGTAAAGTTGGATCCAAGAGCAATTAATGAGGAAATTGAAAAACTGAAGGATCAGCTGGGCATTATGGAAAATGAACTTCAGAAAAACAGGCTGAATGCAAGAAGCATACGGGTTGACCTGGATTACAACGCCGAAGTTAAAAATCTCAGGATTGCTTCATTAAAAGCAGAGATTGCCGACCAGGAACAATTGCTTAAAGTTGGCGGCATCTCCCCTGCGCTGTTTGATCAGACGAAGCAGGAACTTGTGCTGGCCGAAAAGGACCTGAAAACTACACAGGAAAAAAACTCCATACGGCTGAAGCAGCTTGATACTGATGAGCAGGGTTTGCTACTCCAGATAGATATGCGCCAAAAGGAGCTGGAGTCGAAGTACAGGCTTCTTGATCAGCTGAACATCAAAGCCCCGTCAAATGGCATTGTTTTGAATGTTAACGGCAATGAAGGAGAAAAGGTAGAAAAGGATAAGCTCCTGGTGAGGATGTCGGATCTCTCAACCTATAAAATTAAATGCGCTGTTGATAACAAGTTCGAACACCACCTGAAAACCGGAGGTCTGGTTTACGCCGTTGTTGACCATGCCCGGCTCAGGGGCAGAATCGGAAGCGTGTCGCCGGTAATTAACAACAAAAAAATTAATTTCGATGTTTTTCTGGAATACAGCCATTTTAACAAGTTGAATCCCAATCTGGAAGTTGATGTAATGGTGGTAACCACCCAAAAAGACAGTGCGCTGAGAATTGAGCGGGGGGAAGCCTTTGGTAAAGGTAACCAGCAGGACATTTACGTGGTTAAGGAAGGTAAAGCCTTAAGGGTACATGTGACCACAGGGATTATTGGTACCGATTATGTAGAAATATTATCAGGGCTGAATCCGGGTGACCGGGTGATCACATCTGATGTTTCCGCATTCCATCGCAGAAAAGAAGTGACTTTTGAGGAATTGTAAAGCATATCGTAACATGAGAAGCATTATCGTATTCCTCATACTGGCAGCATTGAGTTGTCAGCATTTGCTGGGAGGGTCAAAGGATTCTGTAAAAACAACGCTGAGCCTGAGAAACGTGGTTGATTTGGCCATTAACCAGTCGGCCTCGGTAAAATATGCCCAGAATACCAATGTAAATTACTACTGGAGGTGGAAGAATTTCAAGACCAGTTTCCGTCCGGTTCTGACGCTGAAGGGAAACCTGCCGGAATACATCCATTCACCCAAAGCCATTACCCAGCCTGATGGCAGTATTGAGTTCTACTTCCAGTCGCAAATGAACGCGAATGCCCAGATCTCGCTGAATCAATCCATTCCGCAAACCGGAACCTATATCTGGGCCGGAACCGACCTGTACCGCAACCAGGATTTTATCAAAAACGATTTGAAATTTTCGGGTACTCCTTACGAAATTGGCATATACCAGCCCATATTTGCTTATAATTACATGAAGTGGCAGCGGAAAACAGAGCCCCTGGTACATGAAGAAGCCCAAAAGCAATTCATCCAGAGCATTGAAGAAATTGCACTTGAAGCTACCCGGCGGTTTTTCAAGTACCTGAGCATACAAACCAATTACAACCTGGCTGCCAGCAACCTCAAAAACAGTGAAGACAACCTGCGTATTGCCGATATCAAGAAAAAACTGGGCAAGATATCTGAAAATGATTATGCCCGCATCCAGTTGTCGGTGCTGAATGCACAAAAAGCACTGAACAAGTCGACTATGGATTTGAACAACGCCGACTTTGAACTGAAGTCTTATATCAACCTCGATCAGAACCAGAACATTGAGCTCGAGATCCCGCTTAACATGCTGCTGTTTGCAATTGACCCCGATAAAGCACTTGCAGAGGCCCTGGCCAACCGAAAGGAAACGCCATACTTCCAGCGCCGTCTCATAGAAGCCAACAGCCAGCTGGTTAAGGCAAAACGAAGCAACGGATTGAGTGCCAACCTTGAAGGCAGTATAGGTGTATCAAATACCGCATATGATTACTCCGATATTTACCGTGATCCTGAAACAGGAAGATCGCTGAAGCTTTCCATGAGTATACCCATACTCGACTGGGGTCGTTCGTCATCGGCAGTTAAGCTGGCCGAATCGCAGCGCGAATTAGTGGTTTATGATGTGGAGAAGGACAAATCGGATTTTGAAAGAGGTGTGATTGTGCAGGTTGAGCAGTTCGGACTGATGAAAGATCAGCTGAATACAGCACGCGAAGCAGACAGGGTTGCCGAAAACGGATACCTGATTGCCCTGAAGAAATTCCAAAGTGGTGAAATCAGCATTACCGATCTGAATATTTCTCTTTCCGAGCGTGAGAGCGCCAAGCGCGATTACATTTATTCCATTCAGAGCTACTGGGAATCATTTTATAAATTGAGAATTCTCACCTTGTTTGATTTTGAACTCAACCAGAAAATCAGGTATGAAAACCCGATGCTCAACGGGAAATAAAAACCTGAGAGCACAAAAACAAAGCCTGAAGAAATCATTCATGTTATGGTTTACCAACAGTCCTGTTCTGGTTAATCCTTTTTAAATTTTGTATATTTACCTGTTAAAGGATAATACGGCTGAATAATACATTATTTGAAGATCTTTATAAAAAATATGGTTTGCAACCGGTGCAAGATGGTTGTGAAATCGGAGCTTCAAAAGCTTGGATTGCATTTCATGCATCTTGAATTGGGTGAGGTTGACGTAATGGAAGACCTTTCAGCTGAACAACTGGAAATATTAAGCAAAGGTCTTAATAAAACAGGTCTTGAGTTAATGAACGATAAAAAAAGCATACTGGTGGAGAAAATACAAACTACCATCATTGAACTTATTCATTATACTGACGAACAAATCAAAATAAATCTTTCCGATCACCTGACCTCCAAACTCAACTATAATTACACGTATCTGGCAAATCTCTTTTCTGAAGTCAAAGGAACAACTATTGAAAACTTCTATCTCACGCATAAAATTGAAAAGGTTAAAGAGCTGTTGGTGTATGATGAGCTCAACCTTACTGAAATCGCCGATAAACTGCATTACAGCAGTGTCGCCCACCTGTCGAACCAATTTAAAAAAATGACAGGACTTACCCCTACTCACTTTAAAAATCTGAAACTCAAAAGACGCAGCACAATAGTGAATATGTGAATGATGTAACATATTTTCAAAATTGTGTAACGGTAAATGAGGTAAAGCCCCTCACCTTTACCTGACATATTATTATGTCAAAAAAATGAGAAATTCACTTTATATCAATGCATTAATCAAGCCCAAGGACCAAACAATCGGATTGATTGACTGCCTCACTTTTATACTCTAAAAGCTCTAAAAACATTATTATGAAATTACCAAACGAAATGAAAAAGACACGAACAATAAGCCTTAAGTCATTACTATTCAATAAAATGAAAGGAAATGTTTTAAGAATTACAGCTGCAATTATTGTTCTCATATCCGCTGCAGGTATCTTACCGGCGCAGGATTTACGAAGAGGCGAATTTGGAATTAGATACATGCCCACATTTTCCGCCCTTGATCTGAAAGCATCCAATAACGATATTATAGATGGTTCTGCATCAATAAGCCACGGCTTTGGTGTTATGTTGGGTGCAAATCTGAGCACGCACTTTGGTTTCCAGGGAGAAGTCAATTATTATCAGGTATCACAAAATTTCAGAGATCAGGACTTAAATAATGAGATCGAGATCAGATACCTGAATATCCCCTTGCTGATATCCCTGAATACGAGCAAGGAAAAGAGGTTGAATTTTAACGTTGTTGCCGGACCCCAGTTTGGATTGAATGTTGGGGCAAGTATTAAATCAACAGGTACCGATAATCCTGAAAACCTGGAAGCCGTGGTTGCAATTAAAAAAGGTGACATTGGTATGGCTTATGGTGCGGGAGTTGAATTTGCTTTAAACATGAACCATTCTGTCCGGCTGGATTTGGGGTATCGTGGATTTTATGGTTTAGTTGATCTGAATGCCACCAATACCGGTGAAGATACCTATAACGTAATAGCAAAAGCCTCCAGGAAAACGAATGCTGTTTATCTCGGAATAACATTTTTGTTTTGAAATGGTAATCATAGAGGAAATTTCAAACAAAAACTTGAACATTCAGGCATTTTTCAATGATAATTGAGCATATGATGTCAGTCAAAGTAAATACCATGCAGCATAAGGCAGAAGAGCTTTACAAAATAAGAAATTCTGAAAAAGCTTTTCCCAGAACCGAATCAGGAATAATGAAACTGCTCCATGAACTGGAAGTGCATAGGATTGAACTGGAACTGCAAAATGAGGAACTTCAGCAGGCCAGAATCAAGGCAGAAGAAAGCGAAGCACGTCTTCGTGAACTGAATGCAGCAAAGGACAAGCTCTTCTCCATCATATCGCACGACCTGAGAAGCCCGTTCACCAGCATTATTGGTTTTAGTAATTTGCTGGCCGAACGGGTTTCCATTGACGACCATGATGGAATTGTGGAATATGCGCGCATCATCAGAGATTCTTCCTGGCGTGTCATGGAATTGCTCATGAATCTGCTCGAGTGGTCAAATTCCCAAACAGGTAAAATGGACTATTATCCCGAATACATCGACCTGGCTTCAATGATAACGGAAGCCAGCGCACTGTCAACGGGGGGCGCACAGCAAAAGTCAATCTCCATTATGACTGATTTACCCGATAATATAACAGCCTTTGCTGATAAAGCCATGATCAGCACCATATTAAGGAACCTGATATCCAATGCAATAAAATTCACCTATTTACATGGCAAAATTGTAATCTCAGTAAAAGAGAATCACAACGGGTTGCTGGTTTCTGTGTCAGATAACGGGGTAGGATTATCCAAAAAAAGGATTGAAAATATTTTCCGGTTTGAAAAAAGTAAACCGACCCTGGGTACTCAGAAAGAGCATGGCACAGGGTTGGGATTATTGCTGTGCAAGGAATTTGTTTCAAAGCATGGCGGCAGGATATGGGTTGAGAGTGAATTTGGAAAAGGCAGCACGTTTTTTTTCACAATTCCAGCGATTTGATAAACGAAACAATTGAATATTGACACGCCAAACAATACCTAAAGAATGAAATCAATCAGAACACAGGGATCAGAATATGCCAGAAGCCTCATTGAGGCCAGTCGGGATCCGCTATTTACAATCAGCCCCGAGGGCAAAATAACCGATATAAACAATGCCTCAATAAACATAACCGAGGTAACACGGGAGAAACTGATTGGAACAGATTTTTTTGACTATTTTACAGAGCCCGACAAGGCCCGTGATATTTATAAACAAGTGTTTGCGGAAGGTTTTGTGGCGGATTTTCCGTTGACCATCCGTGATGGTAAACTTACCGATGTATTGTTTAACGGCTCTGTGTATAAAGATGATGCCGGAAAGGTTATTGGTGTGGTTGTGGTGGCCAGGGATATTACCGATCATAAAAGGGTTGAAAATGAACTCATGGAAGCGAAAGAAATGGCTGAACAGGCAACAAAAACTGCCGAAGTGGCACAAATGAAAGCAGAGGAAGCAACTAAGATTGCCGAAAACGCAGTGACATCCAAGCAGCAATTTTTGTCGAACATGAGCCATGAGATCCGCACACCCATGAATTCAATTATCGGTTTCACCAAGGTGATGTTGAAAACTGCGTTGACTGCCAAACAAAAGGAGTACTTAACTGCAATTAAAATGAGTGGCGACGTACTAACGGTGCTGGTTAACGACATACTCGATCTGGCTAAAGTGGATGCAGGGAAGATGATATTCGAAAAGAAACCTTTTCATATAGCTTCCTCCATTTCAGCCATAATACAATTGTTTGAACCAAAAATTCAGGAGAAAAACCTGAAACTGATAAAGAAATATGATCCCAAAATACCTAAAGTCCTTGAAGGAGATCCCGTAAGGTTGCACCAAATCCTGATGAACCTGGTGAGCAATGCGGTCAAGTTTACCAATGAAGGCAAAATTACCGTGGATGTCAGAATGATTAGTTCGGATGAAGAAAAAGTAACAATTGAATTCATAATCTCAGATACCGGAATAGGAATTGCGGATGATAAAGTAGATCATATATTTGAAAACTTTCAGCAGGCAACCAGCAATACATCAAGGCTGTATGGAGGCACCGGTCTTGGACTGGCCATTGCCAAACAATTGGCGGAACAACAGGGCGGATCAATAACAGTAAAAAGTATCCTTAATGAAGGCACCCATTTCAGTGTCGTATTACCTTTCCGGAAAACCCATGCCAATATAGAATCGGGATTGGAAATCACGGAACTGAATGTAGAAATTAAAGGAATTAAGGTGTTGGTAGTCGAAGATATTTCACTTAATCAATTGCTGATGAAAACGTTGTTGGATGATTTCGGATTTGAGAGTGATTTCGCCCAAAACGGAAAAATCGCTATTGAAAAATTCAAAAATAAGCCGTATGACATCATTCTGATGGATTTGCAGATGCCTGAAATGAATGGATTTCAAGCTACCAAACACATACGGAATACAATGAATTCACAAGTACCTATTATTGCGTTAACTGCTGATGTTACAACCACCGATTTAAATAAATGCAAAATCATTGGCATGAATGACTACATTTCAAAGCCTGTTGATGAGAAGCTGTTATACCACAAAATTATTGAATTGGTAAAGAAGCCACACTCCTCAAACAAAAGCGGTTTGACTATGAATTTACCAAAATGCACGGATTTGGCTTATTTGAGCGAACGCACAAAATCGAATCCCAGATTAATGCGTGAAATGATAATGCTTTACCTTGAGCAAACTCCCACTTTAATTAAAACTATGAAAGAAAGCCTGATTAAAAAAGATTGGGATTCTTTGTACGCGGCAGTTCACAAAATGATCCCCTCCTTTTATATAATGGGAATTCATAAAGATTATGAAACTATGGGGAAAAAGATCCAGGAATATGCAAAGTCAGAAAACCATCCGGATGAACTGGAGGAACTTGTAAAGCAACTTGAAATTATAGGCTCACGGGCTTGCATGGAATTGCAGGAAGAATATGATCTGATCATGAAAAAAAATTAGGTGATGAACGAAAAGAAAATTCTTATTTTTCTTGTAGACGATGATGCGTTGTTTTTAAAGTCGCTTGAAATTGATTTCGCGCAGAATACGCAATCTGCCATCGAAACTTTTGCCACCGGCGAATTATGCCTTGAAAAAATCTCAATGAATCCGGATATCATCATCCTGGATTACCATCTCAACAGCATTGATAAAAAGGCAATAAATGGATTGGAAACACTTGATAAAATAAAAGCTGTCCAACCTCAAATACCGGTTATCATGCTTTCTTCGCAGGACAAAATTGCAGTGGCCGTGAACTGTATGAAACACCAGGCTTATGATTATATCGTAAAAAGTGAAACTGCCTTTATCCGTTTGCAAAAGACCATCACTACTATTTTTCATTACCAGAAGATAGAAAAAGCGCTGAACTGGTATATGGAGAAAATATAGCATTTCAAGTGGAACTCCGGCAACTACGGATACCTGAACCAGGTTAAAACATGTGAATCATGTAAATATTTTAAAAAATTGTATAACAAATAAATACGTTGCATCAGGTAATTTTATGCTATCAAAATATCTTAAAAAATAGCTATGACTGCAATTGAGTTTAACTGCAAATTGATCAGTCTGGAACAAGACCTGCATAGATTTGCATACAAATTAACTGCTGACAGGGAGGAGGCAAGAGATCTTGTTCAGGAAACCTTTTTGAAAGCCTTGAAATATTGCAGCAAATATGCTCATGAGAATAATTTTAAAGCATGGGCCTATACCATATTGAAAAATACCTTCATCAACAGCTATCGGCAATCATCCAGGCACAATACATGCAACAGCGACACATACAAAGACTTTTTCAACTATTATAGTATCTATTCTGAACATGGTCTTCCTGATTCTGAATATTGTTTTAAAGAACTTGAAAAAGTGATTGATGCATTGCAGGAAGAATTCAAATTGCCATTTAAAATGTATTTTGAAGGATTCCGGTATCATGAAATAGCAGATAAGCTGAATATAAAAATAGGAACAGTAAAGAGCAGAATACACTTTGCCAGAAACCAACTGAGAGAACAGGTAACAAGATAAAGCTTTTGCCTGCAGGCCCGATAATACTTTCCTGTATCCGTAGAGCTACTAAAACGACCACAAAACTGAAGCAATATGTGGTTCAAAATAACCATCCTATGCCCATTTCTTTATCTGTGTTCATGTGAACCTGCATATTCACAGGAACCAACGGATATAAAAGATTCTACCCGAATTTACAGGAATATTGAAACCTATTCCAAACGCAATGGTTTTACCAAATTCATGTACAACCTGTTTTTTAAACCGGTGGCCTCCGTAACAAAAAAAACAGCAGTAAAAAAAAGATATAAAAAACTCATCCATAAACCATACAGTGCTTTCGAGGGAAAAACAATCCGGAATATCCAAATCGAAACATTGGATCCATTTGGTTACTCAATTGCCGATACGAATGCAGCACCACAAAACTCATTTATAAAAAGAGCCAATAATGTACATGTTAAATCACAGAATTTTACCATTCGAAACCTATTACTTATTCGTCAGAATCAACTATTTGACTCGCTACTGGTAAAAGAGTCTGAACGATTGGTCAGGGCCCGGAATTATGTGTTCGATGTTTCATTTTTTGTCAGAGCTACAGCACAAAACTCCGACTCTGTTGATATTCTTATTCGCGAAATAGACAAATGGAGCCTTATTCCTAAAATAGGTGCATCATCTTCCAATGTTGATATCAATTTAACAGATAAAAACTTTCTGGGGTTAGGTCACGAATCATATAATCGTATTGACTGGAATCATGCTGCCGGCGACTTTGCTTACGATATAAAATATTTCATCCCCAACATCCGCAATACATATATTAACTCAACCATACATTTCAGGAATGACATGCTCAAAAACTCCATCAGGGGTTTTGCACTTGATCGGCCATTTTTTTCACCATTTGCCAGATGGGCTGCCGGCTTAAGTTTCGCGCATCAAAACCGTAAGGATTATTTTCATACAAACGATTCACTTTTGCTGCTTCAGCGATTTATATTTAACACGCAGGACTATTGGGCCGGAAGTGCCATAAGGATATTCAAAGGAAATACGGAAAGCAGGCGCACCACGAATTTTATCTCTGCTGCACGTTTTTTACGAATCCGATACCTGGAAAGGCCGGTTGAAATGTTTGACATGCAGGATGTATTCTCCAATGAAGATTTTTACATGGCGTGCATTGGTGTTTCAACCCGAAAATACGTGCAGGATAAATTCATTTTTAAATATGGCCTGACAGAAGATGTGCCCATTGGAAGGGTTTTAAGCCTGACCGGGGGCTATCAGATCAAAAATAATTCCGGTAGGAAATACCTGGGTGCACGTATTTCTTCAGGCAATTACTACTCCTGGGGATACCTGAGCTCTTATTATGAATACGCAACTTTTATGCGGGCATCCCATGCTGAGCAGGGAGTTTTTTCAGCCGGGGTAATTTATTTTACCGGGTTAACAGAACTGGGAAGATGGAAATTCAGGCAATTTGTAAAACCCCAGATTAATATTGGAATAAACCGATCATCTTCAGACAGTTTAACGCTTAATAACGGTTATGGTATGGACGGCTTTAACAGTCCTTCATTGTCAGGTACAAGCCGCCTGCTATTTACAATGCAAACTCAATCCTATGCCCCATGGAATTTGATCGGATTCCATTTCGGTCCTTTTCTGATTTTTTCACTTGGCATGCTTGGTGACACGGAAGGTGGATTCAAAAACCACAAAGTATATTCGCAAATAGCTTTGGGCGTTTTAATTAAAAACGATAACCTGATAATTAGTTCATTTCAAATATCCCTGGCATATTATCCTTCAATTCCCGGAAAAGGAGAAAATATATTCAGGATAAACTCTTTTAAAACAACGGATTTCGATTTCAGAGATTTTGAAATTGGGAAACCAGCTACAGTAACCTACCAATAGTATATAAGGATATTGCATGGTCAGGTTAAATGTATGAATCATGTAACATTTTCAGAAAGTTATGTAACACATGCTGAAAATAAGGGAACTACCTTTAACATATACTTTAAACTCTTATTATTATGCCACTCTTAACCGTCTTACTTGTATTGATTTTTGCAGGGGTTGTTCTCTGGCTAATCAACAGATTCATCCCTATGGAACGCACAATCAAAAGCATCCTCAATGTTGTTGTTGTAATCGTTGTTCTTGTATGGCTTCTGAAGGAATTTGGAGTTTTCCAATACCTGAAGGATATTCATATTTAGAATGGCCCAACGTAGCTGTCATGCATGGTTGTTTGATTTTATAACCTGTTTTGGGCTGACTCACAATCAGCATTTTCCATAAAAACCTGTAATTCAAAGACGATGATTCTCAAAAAAATCTTAGCGGCATTGCTTACCATTATCGGAACCGGTGGGTTAATAGTTATTTATGGCATAGTCGCTGTATTCTTCTTTATGGGAGGCATCAGCAGGGTATTCAGTACTAAAAGGCTGATGGGTTAAAATCACAGCATCCGGTATATGGATTAGTATTAGAAATTATTTCGTTTAATTTTGTACCTATTCAGGATATTTACAGACAATTAGTGAAAATCAGGAAACAGAAATCAACGGGATCATCAAAGGAAGATGTTTCCGGTTATTCCGCCGGTAAGTTTCCTATAGTTGCCATCGGCGCATCGGCCGGGGGATTGGGAGCCCTTGAACAATTCCTGGGCAGCGTAGCCGTTAAAAGCGGTATGGCTTATGTTGTAATACAACACTTGGATCCCACACAGAAAGGCATGTTGCCGGAATTGCTTCAGCGCGTTACCAAAATGAAGGTTTTTCAGGTTAAGGATCGCATGGTTGTGAAACCAAATTGCGTTTATGTAATTCCACCAAATAAAAGCATGTCGGTTTTAAAAGGCGTGCTTTACCTTTTTGAGCCCATTGAGGAAAGAGGGTTGCGCCTGCCAATCGATTTCTTCTTTAGATCTCTTGCTGATGACGTAAAGGAAAGAGGTATCGGGGTTATTTTATCAGGAATGGGTTCTGATGGTAGTTTAGGGGTGAGAATGATAAAGGAAAAAGACGGCTTAGTTCTGGTACAGGAACCTTCAACAGCAAAATTCGACAGCATGCCGCGCAGTGCCATGGATTTTGTACAGGCTGATATTGTAGCCCCACCCGACGAATTGCCATCAAAACTCATGGCCTTCATTAAGCATAGCCCAATAGGCCAACCTGAACGGCAGATTGAAATTAAGGATAAAACTTCACTTGAGAAAATAATTATACTGCTGCGAACCCACACCGCCAATGACTTCTCGCTATATAAAAAAAACACGGTGTACCGGCGTATTGAGAGGCGTATGGGTGTACATAACATTGACAAAATATCATCCTATGTTCACTTTTTACAGGAGAACCCTAAGGAGTCGGTGATACTTTTCAAAGAATTGTTGATTGGCGTTACCGGTTTTTTACGCAATGCCACGGTTTGGGAAAAGCTGAAAGAAACAGTTATCCCGGGTCTTCTGGCTAATCTTCCGTCCGGTTCCATGCTAAGGGCCTGGATTCCGGGGTGTTCAACCGGCGAAGAAGCCTATTCATTAGCCATGGTTTTTAAAGAGGCTCTTGAAAAGGCCAAACTGCGCGAAGGGTACACACTGCAAATATTTGCTACGGATCTCGACAACGATGCCATTGAAACAGCCCGAAAAGGTTTATTTCCGGCAAATATTGAAGCGGATATATCGCACAGCAGGTTGAAACGATTTTTCAGTAAAACTGAAGACGGCTATCGCGTTAATACTGAAATAAGGGAAATGATTGTTTTTGCACAGCATAACCTGATTATGCAACCGCCATTTACCAAAATAGACATCCTGTCATGTCGCAATTTGCTCATTTACCTGGAGCCCGAGCTGCAAAAAAAACTGATTGGTTTATTTTACTATAGCATCAACCCGGAAGGAATCATTATTTTGGGTAATTCTGAAACACTTGGATCGCAAAGCCAGCTCTTTACACCTGTGGATTCCAAATTAAAGATATTTAAACGCGCCGCAACCAATCTGTTACCCGAATTGTTCGACTTTCCTGCGGCATACTCGCGTACCCGGCCTGCCCTTACAGAAAAACAACTCACCGACAAATCGACCGTTAATATTCAGGTCCTTGCCGATCAGTTACTACTGCAAAATTTCTCACCTGCCGGTGTATTGGTGAATGAAAACGGCGATATATTATACATCAGCGGACGTACTGGAAAATACCTGGAACCAGCTGTTGGTAAGGCTAATATGAATATTTTTGCGATGTTGCGTGAAGGTTTACGCAATGAATTTCCTTCCGCCTTTCGTAAAGCCATCAGAAGTAAGACTGGTGTGCTTTTGAAAAATGTTTTAGTTGGCAACAACGGAGGTTCACAAACCGTTAATGTGACCGTTCAATGGATTGATAAGCCCAACACATTAAAGGGTATGGTGATGATTGTATTTGTTGATGTTCCTGACATACCTGAAATTAACCAGTCTGCAAAAAAAGGCAAAGGTGTTGCAAGCAATTCAAAACAGAAAGAATTGGAGCAGGAATTGCAGCGTACCCGGGAAGAAGTGCAAAACACACTCGAAGAAATGCAGACTTCTCAGGAGGAACTGAAATCCACCAATGAGGAATTGCAGTCGGCAAATGAAGAACTGCAATCAACAAATGAAGAACTTACCACTTCAAAAGAAGAAATGCAAAGCCTGAACGAGGAGCTTCAAACTGTAAATGCTGAATTGCAAGCGAAAGTAGATGATTTCTCGCGGGTGAACAATGATATGAAAAACCTGCTGAACAGCACAGATATTGCCACCCTGTTTCTCGACAAGGAATTGAATATCCGCCGTTTCACCAATGAAGCCACCAAGATTTTTAAACTCATCAAAAGCGATATTGGCAGACCTTTTACCGACCAGGTATCCGATCTTGTCTATCCCGAATTGGCCGAAGATGCGCTGGAAGTATTAAGAACCCTGATTTTTATTCAAAAAACCATCCCTGCAAGAGATGGAAGATGGTTTTCCGTTCGCATTATGCCTTATCGTACCTTTGACGACAGGATAGACGGACTCGTTATTACATTTATCAATACCTCGGACTACAAGCAGGTGGAAATGAAACTATACGAAACCGAGCAGTTCCATCAGGCACTTCTTTATTCATCTTCAGATATCATCATTAAATTATCCAATGACCTGAAAATACTGGAGATTAACCCTGAAGCCGAAAAGTTCTTCAGCATCAAACCCAAAGAGGCCTTAAACCGGAATTTTGTTCAGCTTTTTGTTCCTGAAAACACACAAAAAAAGGTTGAAGCCGATTTGAAACTGCATTTGAACCAATTGCACGATGCCAGGTATACAATGAAAGTAAAAACTGCCCGTGGAAAAACCTCAGAAAATGAATGGACCTGTAACATCATACATGATACGCAAAAAATGCCGTCAGGAATTGTTTTGTTACTAAAAAAACCTCAAATCCATGATTAACAAAGATTCGAATCTATCAGATGCTCAAGAGCTCCGTAGAAAAGCAGAAGAAAAACTTGAAACCGGGAAGAGGAAGGTTGAACCATTATTGGAGGCCGACGTGAAAAAGCTCATGCACGAACTTCAGGTGCACCAGATTGAATTGGAACTTCAGAATGAAGAACTTCGCGAAGCTTATGATGCTGCTGAAGCTGCGTTAAGAAAATACACCATGTTGTACGATTTTGCACCTATTGGTTACTTTACGCTAAACTCCGAAGGCAGCATCTGTGAGCTCAACTTTACCGGCGCTGAAATGCTTAATGAAAAACGACATAGTCTGATAAACAGCAATTTTAAGCTTTTTGTTTCCGCGGATTCGCTTCCTGTTTTTAATACATTCTTCAGTAAACTTTACATTAGCGATGCTAAGGAATCATGTGAAATAACGCTCGGCTATGATATGAAAACCTTAGGCCATGTTTATATGGAAGGTATTGTTACCGGCGATGACCGGCTCTGTTTATTATCTGTAGTTGACCTTGCCGGTATTAACAAGTAAAATATTCACGGTTTGAACCTCATCCGGGAAATGTGATGAGGGAGTCTCAGATTATTTAGTATGCAAATGGATTAAGTTATTTGCCTCTATAAATTGAGAGAAATTACCATAATCTTCTTCAGCTCCTGGAAATTTGCCGCTACTTTTCCAGTTGCTGTTTATGCGATGAAAATGTCTTTCACCGAAACACTGTTGTATACCAATATTGGCGGTATTATTGGCGCTTTGGTTTTCTTTTATTTCTCTGCTTTTTTGATTCGGTTGTGGACTAAAATCTGGCCGGAAAGCTTCAGGATTAAAAGAAAGAAAAAGAGGATTTTCACCAGAAGCAACCGCAGGTTTGTAAGCATCAAAATGAAATACGGCCTGTTGGGAATTGTGTTGTTAAGTCCGGTAATCCTTTCCATACCGTTAGGGGCATTCCTCACGATGAAATACTATGGAAAAAAAACGGGCAATATCCTTTGGTTAATTGCAGGCCAGATCTTTTGGTCACTCATCTATACCATTTTTCTTACCCAGGTGAAAACGGTGATGGGATAAAATTACAATTATGGTTCCATGATGTCCGGGTAAAATTTATTATATCTTTTGAATGTCTGGTCTTATTAAGTCCTTACGGGTCTTTAAAAGCTAAACGGGTTATTTTCTATTTCTACCGATATTTGGTTTCCCGCCGAAGCGGGACAGGCTCTAACGGAACCGTCCCGT
>JAFGEV010000244.1 GCA_016931385.1 Prolixibacteraceae bacterium | reverse complement strand
GTTCATTGTTATTCAGCGCGACGACCTGATGAAATTATTCCATATTGGCCCCGGCATACTGATAAACTTTTTGTCGATGATCTCATCGCGTGCCCAGTTCCTGTCGGAAAAACTGAGTTTTCATTCTTTTAAATCGTTAAAGGCAAAAGTGGCTTTCTACCTTGTAAACGAGGCCAAGAACCTTGAAAAATTCAGGCTAAACCATTCCCAGGCCGAACTGGCCGAACTGTTTGGGGTTACCCGCCCTTCGGTTGGAAGAATTTTTCTTCAGCTACAAAAAGAAGGCATTATCGACATCCGTTATAAGAATATCCAAATCAAAAATTTTGATAAACTTGCAGAACTTTGCAAACAGTAAAGAAAAGATAGGAATGAAGAAACTCGTATTTGCCACCAACAACAAACACAAGTTACACGAAATAAAACAAATGCTCGGGGATAATTTCGAGCTTGTAAGCCTCCGTGAAATCGGGTGTACCGAAGATGTACCCGAGAACCAGGATACCCTGGAAGGAAATGCTTCCCAGAAATCGCATTTCATTTACAAAAAGTACGGGTTTGATTGTTTTGCCGACGATACCGGTCTTGAAGTTGAAGCACTGAACAATGCCCCGGGCGTATATTCGGCCAGGTATGCAGGCCCGCAACGCGATTCAACCGACAATATCAACAAATTGCTATTTGAGCTTGATAAAATAAATTGCCGCAAAGCACGTTTTAGAACTGTAATTTCGTTGCTGATCAATGGGAATGAAATCCTTTTCGAAGGCATTGTAAACGGGCATATCCTCACACATGCAAGAGGTGAAAAGGGTTTCGGCTACGACCCGGTTTTTCAACCCGATGGTTACGCAGTTTCCTTTGCCGAAATGAACATGGAGGAAAAAAACAGGATCAGCCACCGTGGTGAAGCATTTCGAAAATTAATTACGTACCTGAACAATTTATAAAATGAAACGTTTTTACACTTTTTCACTTTTATTGGTCATAACTTTCAATGCATTTGCCCAGCTACGACCAGGCGAATGGGAATACCATCTTTCGATGCAAAATACCCTCGGCGTTGCAGTTGCCGGGCAAAAAACTTACTTCCTGAGCCAAGGGGGCATTTTTTACTATAACCAGCAAGATGGCAGCATCGAAACAATGACTAAAATTGACAGGTTGTCGGGACCCGATTTTCACGGCATCAGTTACAACCCTTCTACACAAAGCATTGTCGTAACCTATAAAAATTCCTGCATTGATATCATCCGAAGCGATGGTTCAGTCTTCCCCATACTTGATATTAAACGAAAAACCATCTCGGGTGATAAAATGATATACAATGCCACACATCTCGGCAACCTTTGTTACCTGGCCTGTGGTTTTGGAATTGTTGTGCTCGACCTTCAAAAACTTGAGATTAAAGATTCTTATTTTATAGGCGAAAACGGCAACGTTATGCAGGTTTTCGATATTGCATTCGATAACGATACGTTGTGGGCTGCAACCCGCGAAGGTATTAAATTCGCCTCGCTTAACGCCCCAAACCTTCTCGACTATTCATACTGGTACTCTCTTGAAGATGAAATAATGCAACCCGTAAACTACAATTACCTGAAAAGTTGCGGGGGCAGGCTTTGGGCTGTTCACATAGGCGAGGAATGGTGGGACGACAAGACCTATACCCGATTCGGGCCAAACAATTGGAAAAGGCTCTACGGCGATATCGGGATAATTAATAGTTTTAATGCTTACATCGATAAAATTATTTATTGCTCTTCACGTAATGTTGGAGGGACAATTAAGCACCGGGTAGAAATATTCAATATGTGGAACAACGATTATCTGCTCATTGACCAATACCCGTTTGAAGAAAAAAATATTCCAATGTACCCTCAGTTTGCTACCATTGATGACAATGGAAATGTGTGGATTGCCGATAAAAACTATGGGGGAATCATGTATGCAAACGGGCAATTTACCAGGATTATGCCACAAGGCCCCGACAACAACAATATGTTTTCGGTTTCATACTCCGGCGGGGCACTCTTCGTTGCCGACGGTGGCTACGGAACAAGCTGGAATAACCTCTACAATGAATTTGGTATTAAAATATTTAATGAAAACCAATGGGAAATCATTAATAAAAAAACACATGAAGCCCTAACCGGAATAAAAGATGTGGTTGAAGTGCTTCCGGTTGAAGGAAATCCCATCCATTTTTATGCAGCAACCTGGGGTTATGGAATTATGGAATTCAAAGACGGGGAGCTTTTTACTATTCATAACGAATCGAACTCAAATCTGAAATTCATTCCCGGATACGGGCAGGGGTATATGCGAATCGGGGGGATGGATTTCGACTCGGAAGGCAACCTTTGGGTCACAAATTCCGAGGTAGAATATGTATTGCATAAACGCAAAGCTTCAGATGGAAAATGGCAACCTTTTTACCTGCCTGAAATTACCCTTGAATACAAAATCGGTGATGTTATGGTTGACTCCAACGACAATATCTGGATCATAATCCCGCGTGACCGGACTTATGGTTTATACGTGATGAGCAACGACGGGATTCAGAAAAAACACCTTGACGTTACAAGTTTTTTCAGCAATGGCGAAGATGAACTTAAAACCCCCATGAACGATGTTTATTGTATTGCTGAAGATAATGACGGGGAAATATGGGTGGGTACATCAAAAGGTGTTGCCGTTTACAGTAATCCCTACCAGGTTTTCGATCAGAAAACCTTTTATGCCAGCCAGCCCGGCCTTGACCTTAACGACGGCATTTACCACCCCCTGCTCAGCACCAATACCGTTACGGCCATTGCTGTTGATGGAGGCAACCGCAAATGGTGCGGCACTAAAAGTTCGGGACTTTACCTTATTTCGGCCAATGGCGAGCAGGAAATCGAACACTTTACCATCGACAATTCAAGCCTGATTTCGAATACAATTATCAGCCTGGCTTACGATGGTGATCATGGACTGTTGTATATTGCAACGCCCGATGGGCTTGTTGCCTACCGTACCGATTCGAAAAATCCTGAAAACGCTTTCGAAAATGTTTATGCCTACCCAAACCCTGTTCGCGAAGGGTATGAAGGGAATATTTACATTACCGGCCTGATGAACGACACCAACGTTAAAATTACCACTGTTAGCGGCCGCCTTGTTTACGAAACAACCTCTTTTGGAGGACAAGCTGTATGGGACGGCAAAGACCTTGCCGGCAACAAGGTGCACACCGGGGTATACCTGGCCATGTGTGCTTCGAAAGACGGCGAACAATCGGCCATTGCAAAAATCCTCTTTATAAGATGATACAAAAAACAAGGGCGGTTGTACTGCACCAGCTCAAATATTCCGAAACCAGCGTTATTGTTACACTTTATACCGAAGCATTCGGGCGGCAATCGTACATTATTAACGGTATTCGCAGCCCCAAATCAAAACAAAAAACAGGTATACTCCAGCCCCTCTTCCTTCTCGAAATCGAAGCCTATCACAAAGCTGGCCGGGAAATTCAACGCCTGAAAGAAATAAGGATAAGCCATATATATACAACATTGCCTTTCGACATTTTTAAAAGTACCATTTCAATATTTCTTTCTGAAGTGCTCTGCAAGGTTATCCGTAATGAAGAGCCTGACCCGCCCGTGTTTTCATTTATATATAATTCACTTACCGAACTTGACACATTAAAAAGTGGAACAGCAAATTTTCACCTTTGGTTTCTGTTGCAACTTTTAGGCTATCTGGGTGTCAAGCCCGAAAACAATTACAGCCTTACAAAGCGGTGGCTCGATCTAAAAAACGGGCATTTCACTGTTACAAAGCCCCTTCACCCGACATCACCAAATCCTGACGACTCGAAGATCATTTCACAATTGCTTTCAATAGAAAAACCCGGGCAACTATATACGTTGGCTTTAAGCCGCCAGCATCGGTTACGCATACTTGAAATTATCATCGAATACTATAGCACTCATTTCGACAACATAGGAAAAATCAACTCGATAAGTGTATTGAACGAAGTATTTTACCAGGAATAAAAATATTTACTGAAAATATTAACGTTTAACCGGTTGAATAAAAATATTTTTTCTAGTTTTACAGAAAATGTATTTTTTTTGATGGACTTCAATTTTTATGCATACCGTTGGTGGTTAAGTCCCTGGATAAATGTTAAACGCAGGGATGCACAAAATGTAACAAATTTATTAAACAATATCAGGCCATGTTGTTAGGAACAGCATGGCCTTTTTTATGACATTAACCAGAAAAAAGCAAAACAAAATGACAAAAATCAAGAAAATCTTTCTTTCGGAGGAAGAAATGCCAAGACAGTGGTATAATCTTGGCGCCGATGTTAAAACAAATCCACCACTTGGGCCCGATGGCAATCCCATTTCACCTGAAATGCTTGCTCCGGTTTTCCCTATGAACATTATAGAACAGGAAGTAAGTCAGGACCGCTGGATTGATATTCCCGAAGGCATACTCGAGATTCTGGTCAGATGGCGTCCATCTCCATTAGTTAGGGCATACGCGCTTGAAGAAGCGTTGGGGACACCGGCAAAAATATATTACAAAAATGAGAGCCTCTCGCCGGCAGGAAGCCACAAGCCCAATACAGCCGTAGCTCAGGCCTGGTACAACAAAGAGTTCGGAATTAAACGCATCACCACCGAAACCGGTGCAGGCCAGTGGGGAAGTGCGTTATCGTTTGCATGCGCCTTACTTGGCCTCGAATGCAAGGTTTTCATGGTACGTGTAAGCTTCGACCAGAAACCCTTCCGCAAAATGATGATGAACACCTGGGGGGGCAATTGTGTAGCCAGCCCTAGCATGGAAACCAATGCAGGCCGTGAAATACTTGCCAAAGACCCCGACACCCCGGGTTCACTGGGCATTGCCATTTCCGAAGCTATTGAACAGGCAGTTACCGACCCTACCGGGCAAACAAGATATGCCCTGGGCAGTGTGCTGAACCACGTTATGCTTCACCAAACCATTATCGGCCTTGAAACTCAGAAACAGTTTGCAAAAATTGGGATTAAAAATCCCGATATCGTTATTGGCTGCGCAGGTGGAGGCAGCAATTTTGCAGGGTTGTCGTTCCCTTTCATTCACGAAAAAATTAATGGCGCCGATATCAGGGTTAT
>JAFGEV010000243.1 GCA_016931385.1 Prolixibacteraceae bacterium | reverse complement strand
AGGCAGAAGGCAGAAGGCAGAAGGCAGAAGGCAGAAGGCAGAAGGCAGAAGGCAGAAGGCAGAAGTCAGTAGTCAGTAGATAATAGTTATTAGGCATGAAGAAATTTTTATTGTTCATTTTAATATTGCAAACAGCATTTAATTTAAACCTTAAAGCGGATTCAGAAGTTGATGCAAAAGGGAATGGTAATCCGCTTTTGCCGGGATATTTTGCCGATCCTACGGTTAAGGTGTTCGACGGCACATATTATATATACGCAACAGCCGACGGGGTAAAACTTGCATCAGGTGAGCCCACCGTATGGGTAAGCAACGATTTTGAGAACTGGTTTAATTACGAAATGGAAATTGAACTACCCGAGGGCCTCACCAATTGCTGGGCGCCCGATGTTCAGGTTGGTGCCGATGGCCGTTACTATTATTTCATGGGCAATTGCCAGTTCGGGTGCAATATATACGGCTATGTTTCCGATAATCCAATTGGGCCTTGGAGCCCGATAAACGATGGAAATCCGGTAATTCCTGTTGGAACGGGAAAAGATGGTTTGCCAGCGCTTGATGCCCAGTTTTTTATTGACAACGACGGAAAAGTATATGCCTATTTCGGAACATGGTGTACTTCATTCGGTGGATTGGGATGGGCTGAATTTAACCCTGATGATTTTTCGATCATTGATCAAGGTTACATTCCTGTTTCCCAACTCCCGCAGGTATTTGAAGCGGCCTATGCTTTTAAACGTAACGGGAAATATATTTTGATGTACTCTTCCGGCGATTGCCGCCTTTCAAGTTACAAAGTGCACTATGCCTGGGCCGATTCCCCAACCGGGCCTTTCCATTACGGTGAAAACAATCCCATTCTCGAAACCAACACCGACGGTACGATCGACAGCCCCGGCCACCATTCAGTTTTAGAAGTTGGAGGAGAATATTTCATTATTTACCACAGGCACGACAACCCGCACAGTTCAGGCGGCATGTTCCGCCAGACTTGTGCCGATTCCCTAATTTTTGTAAGCGATACAGAGATTGCTAAAGTCAATGCAACGCATAAAGGGGTAGGAGCTTTTGTTGAGACGTTTGCTTATCACGAAAACCTGGTTCTAAATGGTAAAGCTTCAGCTACTTCATCATACACACTTGTAGCCGAAGAGAACAGGTTTAGCCGGGCGCCAATAAATCACGAATACAAACCTGAATATGCAATCGACGACAACAACGGCACCTTATGGAAAGCAGCAAGCGCTGCCTTGCCCCAGTCATTGGTTGTTGACCTTGGTAGTTTAAAACCGGTGAGATGCATCCATACACAGTTTGAGTACACAACCTATTATTACCAGTATTTGCTTGAAGTTTCAACCGATAGTGTTTCCTGGGAAGTGTATTCCGACATGACTGCAAACCAAACTGCCGGTTGCCCCATGATTGATGAAAACGATATGGAAGCACGTTACATCCGGCTTACAGTTACCGGAACCGAGAAAACCGGGTTGTTTGCCGCTGTCTGGAACATGGAAGTTTATGAAGTATCAATAGGTTCGCCCGGGTATAAAAACCAGCCGGTAACCGATTCTGAAGGGGTGCAAAGCTCGAATAGTAAACTTTTCGATTTTTCGGTTGAAGACCTCGATTTAAATACTGTTGTTGATAACCTTCAGAATAAAGGAACTGTTGGAGGTCTTTTCAAAAAATCGGGCTTGCCGGTTATTGACTGGATCGACAGTGTAAAGGCCGTTTATCTGAATGGCACCAGTTATATTTTTTCATCGGAAATGGTTCCTCCATCGCTCGGGTGGAACGCAGCATACACAGCATCGGCCTGGGTTTATAATCCGGATATTGGAAATGGTGAGTGCATTATGGGCTGGACTTCGAGGGATGATATGCTTATGTCGTCGTACACGGCCATGATGTATGGAAACAGCAACTTTGGAGCTGTGGCACATGGCGATGGTTACGTTGATATCCGCTACGAAAAACTTCCCAAAAAAGGTGAATGGCACCACATTACCGTTACTTTCGACGGCATGCTTGAAAATATATATGTCGATGGCGAGCTGGATACCCAGTTGCCCCTGATGTTGTTTGTTGAGCCCGACCGTTTCAGGTTGGGTGCTTCGGGAAATAACATTGAATTGTTCTCGGGATATATTGCCAACGCACAACTTTTCGATATGGCCTTGACAGCTAGGGAAGTTGTTGAACTGATGGAACAAACCAGGCCGCCAAAAGTGGAAGGCCCCTCATCTTCGGGCTTCCTTTATGACGAAGGGAAATACCGGATCGATTATGATTCGACAAACCAGAGCTTGACCATCAACTCGTTTTTTGACGAAGGATACTTAAAGCAGGTCAGTATCTATAACCTGAATGGGGAAGAGCTTGAAACGGCATCTTTCAACAAAGCCCGTGAACTGACTTTAACCGGCATTCATCAGGGAGCTTATATTATTGTACTTGAAAGCGCTGCAAATAAGTATACCGATAAAATCATGCTGATGTAATTAAGCGGTTAAAATTAAAATTTATAAACACATATTAAATAACATATAATGGCACGTAAAAGAAACCTGACAATGAACATTCTTCTTGTTGGATTGCTGATTTTTGTTGCAGGATGCAACAAACAAGTTGTTAAAAAATCAGGGCAATACCCGATTCAACCCGTACCTTTTACCGATGTGAAAATAACGGACAATTTTTGGTTACCACGTATTGAAACAAACAAGGAAGTGACCATTCCAATCGCTATTGAGCAGTCGACCATTTCAGGTAGAATAAAAAACTTTGAAATTGCCGGCGGACTTTGTGAAGGGGAATTTTGTTCACAGTTTACATTCGACGACAGCGATATCTATAAAATCATTGAAGCGGCAAGTTTCTCTTTGCAGACCAATCCCGATCCGGCTCTTGAAAATAAGCTCGACAGTTTGATTGAACTGATAGCACTTGCCCAGGAAGATGACGGATACCTGTTTACCAACCTCACCATTGCTCAGAAAAATGGCACAAAGGCACACGAATGGGTAGGGGATGGCCGCTGGGAAAAAGTACACGAGTTAAGTCATGAATTGTATAACCTTGGCCACCTTTTTGAAGCTGCCACTGCACACTATCAGGCTACGGGTAAACGTAATCTGCTTGATGTGGCTGTCAAAGCTGCCGATATGCTCGACAATACCTTTGGCTGGGGAAAACTTGAAGACTACCCGGGGCATCAGGTTGTTGAAATGGGACTGGTAAAGCTTTACAATACAACAGGTGAAAAACGTTATCTCGACCTGGCTAAATTCTTTCTCGATGTTCGTGGCCCTGAAGGATCAGATTATAACCAGGCACACGCCAAAGTGGTTGATCAGACCGAAGCCGTAGGCCACGCTGTTCGTGCAACTTATATGTATTCGGGAATGGCCGATGTGGCTGCGCTATATAACGACGAATCGTACATCAAAGCCATCAGGGCAATATGGGAAGATATGGTTTGGCGAAAAACCTACATAACCGGAGGAATAGGCGCTTCGGGCGGGAACGAAGGTTTTCAGAATCCTTATGAGCTGCCCAATATGTCGGCCTATTGTGAAACCTGTGCTTCGATTGGAAATATATTCTGGAACTACCGGATGTTCCTTTACGACGGTGATTCAAAATATTACGACGTACTTGAACGCACCCTTTACAATGCCTTCCTTTCGGGGGTAAACCTTGCAGGCGACCGCTTTTTCTACCCTAATGTGCTTGAATCGATCGGGCAGCACCAGCGCAGCGCTTGGTTTGGGTGCGCCTGTTGCCCGCCCAATCTGGCGCGTCTGTTGCCATCTTTACCCGGCTATGTTTATGCAAAAGACGATCAGTCAATTTATGTCAATTTATATATGAGTAACGAGTCGAAAATAGATTTTAACGACTCTCCTGTTAATATTTCACAAACTACAGGCTATCCATGGGATGGCAGAGTAGAGATAAACATTGATCCTGAAAATCCAATAAAATTTTCATTATTGATGAGGTTACCCGGATGGGCCAGCAATGAGGCAATGCCAGGCAATCTGTATCATTTTTATAGTTCGGAAGATGAAAGTGTTTCCTTGCAGGTAAACGGCAAACGGCAAAATGTTAATCTGAAAAACGGTTATGCTGTGATAACGCGTAAATGGGAAGCCGGTGATAAAGTTACGCTTCTTTTGCCAATGAAACCAAGAGTTGTAATAGCCAGCGACAGCATTAAGGCCGATATTGGTAAAATGGCTATTCAGCATGGTCCGATTGTATATGCAGCCGAGTGGCCCGATGTTGAAAACGGTAAAGTTTTGAACCTGATTTTTGATAAGGATCAATCAATGGAGTTCGTATTTAACCCTGACCTCTTAAACGGAGTTGGTTTAGTAAATGCCAAAGCCAGTTTGGCTAAAGCCACAACAGATGGGGGCATTGAATATGGTGAAGAAATTACTGTGCCGTTAATCCCTTATTATAGCTGGAATAACCGTGCCCCGGGCGAAATGATGGTGTGGTTGCCTTATGACGAAAGCAGTGTACGTCCGTTACCGGCGCCAACCATTGCCAGCCAGAGTAAAGTAAGTGCTTCGAGAATGACCAAAAGCCTTATAGCGCTTAACGACCAGTTATTGCCCCAAACGTCGAACGACCATACCTGGCCGTTTTACCACTGGTGGCCACAAAACAATTCATGTGAATGGGTTCAGTATGATTTTGAAAAACCTGAAACAGTTTCAACGGTAAAAGTATATTGGTTCGATGATGGCCCCTGGGGCGGTTGCCGTATACCCGATGCATGGGAAATCCAGTACAAGTCGGGCAATGAATGGAAGCCTGTTGAAGCAAAAACAGAATATACCGTTACCAAAGATAGTTGGGATGTTGTTGAGTTTTTACCGGTTAAAACCTCATCAGTAAGAATGAAAGTGAAACTATCGAAAGAGTTTTCGTCAGGAATTCATGAATGGATTATAAAATGAAGAAAGATAAGTGATTGCATGATATAGTGATTGTTTTTATAGGCTAAAGGAGAATATTTTTTGTTGGTGATTTTGATTCGATTGATAATATTTTATCCATGTCTAACTAAAAAATTATGACTATGAAAAACAATTTTACCTTTTCATGTTTATGCCTGATGATTGGTTTTTTATACTCAGGCATTGTCGCAGGACAGAATCCTGTGTATATCGAAGAAACCTTCGATTATGAGGATGCTATTCTCGATGCAGCATCCATTACTGACCTTGATGGAGGTACAGGATGGGCCGGATCGTGGGAATTGCAGGACGGTGATGCTATAACATTTGAAATATCAGATGTAATTGCCAGCGTATTGGGGAATGCGAAACGAACTTTTGAAACACCTCTGGTCGACAATGGGGAAGAAGACATCTGGATTTATGCCCATTTGCGTTCAGGCACAAGTGCTACAGCCGGGTACGCAGGAATATCGATATGGAGCGGTGAAAGCGAAGATATTTACATCGGTCAGGAATGGGACAAAGAATTGTTTTCTGTACGTGGCGAAGGTTGGGGTGGAACAAACTACACTTCCGAAGTTGATGTTAAAGAAGATGTGACCTTCCTGGTAAAAATTGAAACCTGGGAGCCTGGTGAACCCGACAATGTTACCGTTTGGTTAAACCCGGAAATTGGTGACGAAGTACCTTCGTTTGAAACAGCCTCGGGAACTTTTGCGATTAACTTGCTTGGTACATATGAGTTTCTTTCCCTTCGTTCGGATCAGACCATCTTATGTGACTTCATTAAAATTGGTACCGATATTGAAAAAATTCTCGGACTTGGTTCTTCTGTCGGTTTAACAAAAAAGGATAAACTGATACTTGAAAATTATCCGAATCCTGTAAAAACGGCAACAAATTTTTGTTACTCATTGAAAGAAAACGGGGCTTCAAAAATTGAGTTGTTCGATATGAACGGGAAAATTGTAAAAACATTCAATAATCTGAGCCCGATAGCAGGTTGTCATTTGCTTGAAGTTGATGTTACAGGAATGAAAGATGGCATATATTATTACAGGCTGACACAAAATAATAATTGTCAGACCAATAAACTTATTGTTTCAAAATAGAAGTTTGTTGATTGATTATAGTTTTTTTATATGGATTGGAGAATCTGTAATATTCTCCTTTATTTAAAAATAGTGATGATGAGAACAGGGAATGGAATTTATTACAGGCTTTTGTTTGTAATAACGGGGCTTTTAATTGCGGTTACTTTATACGGCCAGTCAAATTTTGCCTTAACTGCGAAAGTTACAACTTCGTATGTTTCAAGCTGGGAAAACCTTGAAGCAGTAAACGATAATTATATACCTTCAAATTCAGGTGATAAGGGACCGGGCGCATATGGAAACTGGCGTGGTGATGCTTATTATGATACCTGGAACTGGGTTGAGTATACTTTCTATAGTGAAAATAAAATCGATTCAGTTTGTGTGTACTGGTGGACCGATGGCGCCGGAATTCAACTGCCATACGAAGCCTATGTCGAAATTTGGGAAGGGGGAGATTATGTAAATGTTGGGGCAATTGGCGTTGAAGGTGATAGATTCAACACCTTGGCTTTAAACAGAGTCAGCTACAAGGTGCGGGTTAATATGAAAAGCACCATGGCTACCGGGATACTCGAATTCCAGGTTTTCGGTGAACCGGGTGACCAGCCAGAGATCATTCCCTACATTCAGGTTAATAGTGCAGAAAGACAGCAGACTGCCGAAATACTTGTGAATGCTGGTGATCATGTTACCCTTGGTTGCGACCTTGTTTTCCTTGAAGGTGGCACAGGAAGCTGGACTGGTCCGAAAGGATTTTCTTCTGCTAACGCCATTGTTTCCCTGGAAGAAATTCAAGCATTGCAAACAGGAATATACCGTTTCGTATATACTACGGCAACCGGTTTCGAGTTTGAAAAGAAGTATTATATCCTGATAAATAATGAGGGTGGATCTGCTTTTGAATGGCCTTCGTATACACCTACGCTTGATTATAATTTTCGCAGGGAATATCCTCAGCTTGAAACGCCAACAAAAAACCGGCAGGACTGCAATTCCAGCTTAATTGCAGGTGAAATTTCATCCGGGTGGTGGACTTTTATATGGGGGCATAAGAAGAAATCGGAAGTGACCGAGGCTGCCATTTATCCAATGCTCGAACGGTTTAACGAAGATTTTGCCTACATACGCGACACCATGGGTTGGCCACCCGACCGCAGGGCTAAAGAAGGTTATCGAAGCGCCATTTACCTTTATGGCTCAGGGTTGTGTTCCGATAATGCCGACAGTACGGACCTTGGAGGATGGCAAAGCAGCGTTGGAGGCTACCCGATGGTTTTGGCTTCGTACTACCCCGTGTATAGTTTCGATCCCGATTGCCCCTATGACGATAAGGATTTTCAAACGGGTGCAATGATCCATGAAGGAATTCATTCCATTCTGGCCGATATGCCGGGTTGCAAAGAAGCCCACTGGTTTCAGGAAGGTGGAAATACCTGGCTCCAGCAGGAGATGGAAGCAAGCCGGTCAGGAGATTACAGTTCGATGGGATCGCTGAACGGATGTGCATTCCTTGCCCCGTTTATGCCCATTGAATGTTATAGTGGCTGGTTACAGGACAACAGTTTTGGAGGCCCCGGCGCTCAGGGTGTAAACAAGTACGATGGCGGGTCACAGCTTTGTACCTGGCGCAATTACCTGGGCGGGGTACAATATGGAAACACGTTCCCTGTATTCCTGGGGCAAACACTGGGTGTTGGCAGTATACCGTGGATTTGGCGTTACTGCGAAGGGTTCGTGCTTGAAGGCATGGCCGACACCCTTGGGAACGATCAAATGCGCAGGTTAATCACCGAATACAGGGCAAAACAGGCGTTAATTGATTTTGGTAACTGGAATGGTGCTATCAGGAAATTGTTAAATTCCAATTTTAACCTCGAAGTCCGTTCGGAATGGAACCCAACCTGGCTTAACCCGGAAGTATGGATCGGATCACCCTATGCACGTACTACGATAGACGATGATGGCGTGATGACGCCCGAATACCGGACAACCCCGGGGTGGTCGGGCGCGAACCAGATACCCTTGAAAGTTAAAGGCGATTCGGTAAGTGTCGATTTCCGTCCTATTGATGATAATTTAAAATGCGTGTTGTGTTACCGTGATATCCTGGGTGAACCTGTTTACAGCGAACCGGTCGATAGCGGGATATGCGCGCTGAAACTGAACAGGCCGCCGGCCAACGATGTTGTCATTGCCGTAATTGCCAATACCGATTACGAATACAAAGGAGAAGAAACACGGAAGGCCCATTTTGATTACCGTATCAAAATTGATAAATCACAGGCTGAACCTGCCCATACACACAAGCGGTGGTATGCATGGGATGATAACCCCGATGAAGATGTTCCGCCCACACTTCCTGAAATATCCCAACCCGATACCTTGCCACCAACTGACCTAATTCTTGAACTTGACCCTATTTATGAGAATGTGATGTGGTCGGGGAAAAAGATTGGCGTATTTTCAACGGTTGATAACAGCGTTTCTACAGGATATACTTATTCACTTGTAAGCGGCGAAGGCGACGATGACAACGATAAATTCCGTATTAGCAGCGAACGTTTGCTCACGAAGGCTATCCTCGATCATGAGCACAGTCCTTATTCTATCAGGGTAAGGACCACGAACATGAATGGCGGACGATTAGAAAAAGCCTTTGAGGTTCCTGTAATGGCTGCCGGCAACTCGGCTGGTTTAAATTTGATGAACAAGGAGCTTGTTGAGTTCTACCCCAATCCGGTAAACGATCAGGCAACCGTTCGTTTATTAAATCATGAATCAATAAAAACGATAGAAGTTATCGATTTAAGCGGGGCAGTAAAAAATGTATTCAGAAATGTGAACGCTGATGAATACAGCTTTTCGAAAGGCAACCTTGCAACAGGAATGTATTATTTAAAAATCGATGCTGACGAAACATATTTTGTGAAATTTGTTGTTGAGTAAAATATTTTTTTCATAACACATTAGTTTAGAAAATCCCGGGTGTAAATCCGGGATTTTTTGTTTCACCGGAGCATAAAATTTTATTTTCGCCGAAAATGAATAATTTTATGATCTTTGGAAAAAGTAAAATCAAATTATCGTTTATTATGAGGATTCTGATACTTGCTGTATTTCTTCTTTCGATACATTTTTCCTGTCAAACTTATCAAAAGAAATTTGAAACAGGCGAAGGTTCAACTATGGTAGGAGCATATGTTGATTATCAGGGCGATGTCGATTTCGATAAATATTTTCTCGATAAAACTATGCGGGTCGATTTTTATCATACGGGCAATGCCAGCAAGGAAATGTTTGCCATCGACCAGGTTTTAAATGACGGGTCATGGTCTGGCAGTAACACTGTTTTAATCGACAAACTTGAGCTTGGCTTATATTTCTTTGAAGTAGCCGATGCCGAAAACAATATCCTGCTTTATTCACGGGGTTTTGCTTCCATTTTTGGCGAATGGCAAACCATACCCGAAGCCAGTGAACGCTGGGGAACCTTTCATGAATCGGTACGTTTCCCCTGGCCACTGAAACCTGTTAAGTTGATCATAAAAAAGCGCGATGCAAATAATGAGTTTAAACCGATTTGGAGCACAAAGATTGACCCGGAATACAGACAGGTAAATAAAGCCGAACGCGTTCATCCCGAAAAAGTTAATGTGATTGTCGATAATGGCTCTGCAAATGAGAAACTCGATATTGTAATTCTTGGCGATGGTTACGCTGCTTCCGAAATGGATAAATTCAGAAGCGATGCCACAAGGCTTTCAAATGCATTGCTTAACACCGAACCTTTTCTTTCGCAAAAGGAAAAAATAAACATACGTGCAGTTGAAACCCCGGCAATGCAAACGGGGATAAACAAACCCCACCACGGTATTTTTAAGCATACGCCCCTTTCAGTTAGTTACAGCGCTTTCGATTCGGAAAGGTATGCATTAACATATGATAATAAATCGGTACGAAATGCAGCATCGGCTGTACCTTACGATTTTATGGTAATCCTGATCAATGAAAAAACATATGGCGGAGGGGGTATTTACAACTTATATACAACGGTTGCTGCCGATAACCTGTTTTCAGAATACATTATGGTGCATGAAATGGGGCATCACATGGCCGCCCTGGCCGACGAATATTATACCTCGGCAGTTGCCTACGAAATACCTGAAATAAATGTTGAACCCTGGGAAATGAATGTTACAGCCCTGCTCGATAAAGATAACCTAAAATGGAAAGACCTTGTTGATGCAGAAGTACCCATTCCAACGCCCTGGAACAAAGAGGCTTTTGATAAATTCGGATATGCAATTCAAAGAGAGCGGGATAGCCTAAGGGCAAACCATGCGCCTGAAAGTATTGTTGAAGACTTGTTCGTCAGACAATTAAGTCGGGAAAAGGAATTTTTCTTACAGGAAGAATGTTATGGAAAGGTTGGCGCTTTCGAAGGGGCCAATTACTATGCCAAAGGGATGTACCGCTCCGAACTAAACTGCATAATGTACACGCGAAGTAATGATTTTTGCAAAGTATGCCAAAATAGCATTTTGAAAGTAATAGAACAATATTCAAAATAAACTTCAGAAATGAAACGAACATGAATTTTCATCATTCCAAATTCACACAGAAGAATGATTAAAATTTATGTGAGTTCCTGTCCCGATAGCTATCGGGATTTTGAACATTCAGAAATCAAAAAATTTTAAACAGATGAAAAATCGGATCATAATTATTGGAATGATTGCCTTTATGACACTCATGTCCTGTGCAAAAAAAGAGATAAAGGTTGCCTGTGTTGGCGACAGTATAACCGAAGGCTATGGCTTTTCGCCACAAAGCCAGTTGGCCTATCCGGCAATACTTGGAAAGATTCTTGGTGGCGAATATGCTGTCATGAATTTTGGCCGTAGCGCCACAACCTTGCAATACAAAGGAGATTTTCCTTACTGGACGGCAAAAGAGTACACAAATGTGTTTAATTTCAAGCCCGATATTATTGTCATTAAACTTGGCACAAACGACACAAAACCGCGTAACTGGAAAGGAACTGAACAGTTTGAAACTGATTGTCAGATTATGATCGATACGTTTATGACCATCATTCCACAACCAAAAATATTTCTATGCAAACCTGTTCCGGTTTTCAAAACACGTTGGGGTATTAACGATTCGACCATTGTTTACGGTGTAATACCCGTAGTTGAGAAGATCGCGAAAGCCAATAACCTTCCTGTAATCGATCTGTACAATACAATGATTGATCAAGGGGCAAATTTTTTCGACAGCATCCATCCAAATCCAGAGGCTGCTGAAGTGATGGCAGGAATAGTGGCCGAAGCAATAAAGGAAGAATAAATTCTTTTTTTCCCGAAATATTATTTTTCAGATTTTAAATCAGAACACAGATAATTATTATCTTACATTCAAAATTGTGAAGGTTGTTGATATCATATCATTTTTGAACCTGGTTTCGGCTATAATCGCTATAAGTCTGGCTTTTATTATTTTCCGAAGCCGTCGAAAAGGTTACCATATTACCCTGGCTGCGTTGTTTCTTTCCGGGGCATGGTGGAACCTGTCGATGTTTTTTGAGAGTTTCAGCACCCATGTGAGTGGCCATATTTTCTGGAACGTTGTCGCATATCCGGGGATCTTGTGCGCACCCGTTTTATTGTTCCTTTTTCTTTATGAATACACACATTTTAACAAGTCGATTCCCAGGTGGTTAGTGTTCCTTTTGTTTGTAATCCCCCTGGTTTCTTCTATTATTGTAGCTCTTCCCGGATGGAGGCAATTGGTTTGGAAAGAGATTACCTTAAACCAAACGCCGTTTGGAGATATTGCTCATTTCGAACATGGATGGTGGTATTATATCGAAGCATATTATTCATACGCATTGATTGTTATAGCGATATTTTTTCTGATCAGGGGATTGTCACTTTTTTCGAAAAAATACTCCACGCAAGTTGTCATTATATTAGGTTCATCGATTATCCCTTTAATAATTAATGTAATCTATTCTTTAAACAGTGATTATTTTTATGGCCTTGATCTGACTCCAATAGCATTTATGATCACAAGTTTTCTCTTTTATATTGCTATTTCAACACATAAATTGCTAAGGATTACACCTATTGCATGGAACGTTGTTTTTGAGAATATTCAGGAAGGGGTTATTGTTTTAGTTGAAGATACAATTGTTGGAATGAATTCTTCTGCCATGAAGATATTCAATTCGATTGGGTATAAAAATCTTGAAGGGGCTTCTGCAAGTGAGTCATTTAAAAACTGGCACACATTTAATGATTTCTTATCTAATTCGAAAACGAATGAAATGGATTATCTTCCTGTTGGTGACTGTTTTTTTAAAATAACGAAGGACGATATAAAAAATTCGCATCAAACAAAAACCGGAGAGGTATTAATTTTTCACGACATAACCGATATTGTAAAAAAAGAAAGGGAGATTAAGAAAATAAATAAACAGTTACATGAAGCGAACGAAACTAAAGATTTGCTGTTTAAGATTATTTCGCATGATCTGAAAGGATCAGTCGGTAACATTAATTCACTTCTTGAATATTTCTGGACTGAAAACACTACCCCGAATAAAAAGGAAATGGATGCATTATATTCAACCTCATCAAACCTGAGTTATCTGACCGAAAATTTACTTTTTTGGGCCAATAGTCAACAAAATAAGATTCTTTTGTTTCCCGCCAATCATTTCATTTGGAATACAGTTTCAGTAGTGATTGAATCTCTCAGGTACCAGGCATTATCTAAAGGAATAACGATAATAAACAATTGTCAGAAAAATATTGAGGCATATTACGATGAACCAAGTATTGAAATTGTAATCCGGAATCTGATTTCTAATTCGATTAAATTTTCACACACAAATGGCGAAATAAAGATTTATTTAACCCAATCTCCCGGTAAGGTTTCAATTCATGTTGCTGATAAGGGTGTTGGACTTTCGGAGGAAACTTGTGAAAAAATTCAAAACAATATCGCTGTGAAATCTATGCCCGGTACCGGGAACGAGAAAGGAACCGGAATTGGTTTTCCCTTATGCCGGCGCCTGGTCAAAGCAAACAACGGAGACCTTTTGATTGAAAGCAAATTGAATTTGGGTACAACGGTTAGTATAATCCTCCCGGCTGTTTGATAAGTGATTTTGGAATATTTACAGAATTGCGTAATTCTTTTATTTTTTAGCATACATATTGCCAGATAACTGAAACATATTGATAAAATGGAACGAACCCCGAATTGGGGGTGAGTTCCATACAACCATAAAAAAACAAATTATTTTCGGATGAAAAAAGTAATCATTGTATTGGGCGTTATTTTGTTGGTAATTGTAATAGTATTCGGAAGATACATCGGTAAGAATTTCTATTTTGATAAGCCGCTTATCCGAAAAGTGAATAAAGCAGGTTTTGTTGAAAAGCAGGCTGTTTTAAATGACGGAACAGTATTAAATTATGCTGAAGGCCCGGATAATGGTATCCCTCTATTGTTGATACACGGGCAAATGGCTGCCTGGCAGATTTATATGAAAGTTCTTCCAGAGTTGTCAAAATACTATCATATTTATGCCATCGATTGCCACGGACATGGAAAGTCGGCTAAGGATACAAGCAAATACACGGCGCAGGCTATGGGCGAAGATTTTATCTGGTTTATTGAAAATGTGATTGGCAAACCTGCTGTCGTCTCAGGCAATTCTTCGGGTGGGCTTATGGCGGCATGGTTGGCTGCAAACTCACCTGACAATGTTTTGGGTGTTGTTCTTGAAGATCCACCATTTTTTTCTTCAGAAGCCGACCGCTGTGAAAAAACATTTGCCTGGCTTGATCTTTTTAGAACTTGTCATTCTTATCTGGAACAGGATTCGTTGAATGATTTCTCAATTTATTATCTGAAAAACAGTTACTGGATCAACTTTTTTGGCGAAGCAAAGGACAAAATTATTAATACCGCAGTTTCTTACCGTAGTAAACATCCCGATAAACGTTTGGTAATCTTTTATCTTCCGACTTCAATCAACAACAGCTTTTATTTTTTGGAGGACTATGATCCCCGTTTTGGAGATACATTTTACGATTGTTCCTGGTTTGATGGATTCGATCATGCCGAAACAATTTCACGTATAAATTGCCCTTCGGTTTTAATCCATGCAAACTGGAAGTACGGTGCTGATGGCGTATTGCTGGGAGCCATGAGCGACGAGGATGCCTCAAAAGCCCATTCCCTTATAAAGGATAATGTTCTGTTAGAAGTAAAGTCGGGACATAGCGTAAGCTTTGACAAACCTGAAGAGATGATAAAAATATTGGTTGATTTTCAAAAGGAATTGTAATGCCCGGATAGTTTTTTACTTCTGGGGCTTATAATTTTTCACTTAGGTCTTTAAAGCCAAACTTCATATATTTTTCATAAATTTGTTAAAAAAAGAAAAATGAATGATATTGTATTAAAATATAATCAATTAAATAAATCTGCCAGAAGAGAGGTAAATGATTTTATGGATTTTTTATTAAACCGGCAGAAAACCAACAATCACAATTTCTTATCAACTTATAAAGAAAAAATTCGAACTGTATCTGTTTGGACTGAGGATGATTGCAAAATTTTTGAAACTAATCAAAAAACTTTCAACCAATGGAAAGTACAGGAATGGTAATCGACACTTCGGTATTCATTGAATTTTTAAGGGCAAATGACAAAACAAAAACTTCATTATTCCAAATTTCTGCAGAAAAACAATTATATATTTCATCTGTGACCCTTTATGAATTGTTGATGGGAGCAGTTACAGAAGAAAAGTTGAATGATATAAAAATATTGACAGAAGACATTCCTGTTTTATCATTTAATGAATCAGTTGCGCAACAGGCTGCAATGATTTATCATTACTTAAGAAGTAATAATATGATTATTGAATTCAGGGATATTTTCATTGCGGCAACGGCCCTTGAAAATAATCTTCCCATTAAAACACTGAACAAAAAACATTTCGAAAGGATCAAGGGATTAACCATTGTTTAAACCTTAGCAAATTGATGAATTATTAAAGAGATACAAGGAATACTCCGATAATCAAAAACTGGAAAGTGATTGAATAAACTCAGGCACTCAGGCACTCAGGCACTCAGTCACTCAGTCACTCAGTTACTCAGTCACTCAGTCACTCAGTCACTCAGTCTCATTTACTTCCCCAATTCCGATATCTTTATTTTTCTAAGAAGTTAATTTAAAAATCTTCATATCTTCGAAGCTGAAAAATAAACCAGCTATGAAGAAGTTTGCATTGTCAATTATTTTATCTGTATTTTTTGGGAATACCCTTCTTTTCGGTCAGATGCCTGATTCGGTTTCGCACTACATATCTATCATCAAATCGAACATATATAAAGACTACAAGAACATGTACCGCAAGGGTAAAGGGTCGCTTGTGTATCCTTTTCTTACTCCCGGCAGCAACCAGTACGACAACGTTCTGTGGGACTGGGACTCGTGGCTGAGCAATGTTGCCCTAAGGCAAATCCTGACGGATGTCGGCTCTGAAAAAGATAAAAAAGAAGCGGTTAAGTACGAACAAGGCTGTGTGCTCAATTTTCTTCATTATGGTGACTGGGACGGGTACCTGCCCATCGTGATCTGGGAGGATTCAAAACCCAGGGACATCAGGCCCGAAAATATATACGATGTGAACATGCACAAACCTGTGTTAGCCCAGCATGCCGCTTTTATTACAAAGAATAACGGTGGCGATGCCGAATGGCTGCGTGAGAAATTTTACCACCTTCAGGCCTTTGTAAATAACTATCATGCACATCACCGCGATAAAGCCACAGGTTTGTACTATTGGCAAAACGACGTGGCTATTGGGGTCGATAACGATCCCTGTACTTTCTTCCGCCCTCCAAAAAGTTCGGCTTCAATATATTTAAATTGCCTGATGTACCGTGAACTGCTGGCAATGGTGTACCTGGCAAATCAGCTTGGAATACCCGAAGTAGGGAAGGAGTTTGCACAACATGCCGAAGAATTAAAAGCTGCTGTGCAGGAGCACTGCTGGGATGAACGCGACGGTTTCTTTTACAGTGTCGACCTGAATTTAATACCTTCAGTAAACCGTGCCGATAGTACGCTTGGGAAGACTTTCCTTATTCACAGCGGTTACATGCGCGACTACGATTGCCTGATACAACGCATCGGCGTATGGTCGGGCTTTCTGGCAATGTGGGCTGGCATTGCCACACCTGAGCAGGCAGAACGTATGGTGAAAGAACATTTTTCCAATCCTGAAACCTTTAATTCCCCTTCAGGTATACGTACACTATCGAAAATGGAAAAAATGTACAGCATGAGGGCCAGTGCCAATCCTTCAAACTGGAGGGGGCCAATTTGGGGAATTTCAAACTATATGGTTTTTAAAGGCCTCGAAAAGTATGGTTTTACCAATGAAGCAAAAGAAATGGCTTCTGAAACGATATGCTTGTTTGGAAAGGATTTTGAAAAAAATGGCGCGCTACATGAATATTATGAGCCTGAAACAGGCCAGCCACTTCTAAACCTTGGGTTTCAAAACTGGAATTACCTTGTGCTTAACATGGTTGCCTGGTACGAAAAGGGGAGGGTTGTTGAGGAGTTTTAAATTATTTTAAGTATTAAGCCCACTATTTCTTAGTAAATTTATGTTTGTATAAAGTGAACAAAAAGATTCTTCGAAAATTAAAAAAACCACTATATTTGCAGTACTAAAATTTTTGGATGTTTAAATTTATTTTGGATTCGGTGAAGTAAATAGCCATTGGTTTCTAACCATTGGTTATCCCTTAGTTTAATCCCGGAATGTTCATTCCCGGGCATTTTTCATTTTATATATTTAATGTGGCTTGTGAAAAGACAAATTTGTCATAACAGGCATGTATTTAAAAACATAATTTATAAACATCATGAGTAACGAAATAAAATCAATTCACGAATTCGAATTAAATTTAATCTGCGATTATTTTTCAAACTTAAAGCGGCAGGGGCCTGGCAGCCCTGAAGTTACCCAAAAAGCGTTAAGTTTTATCGATAACCTGACTGTTGAATCGAAAATCGCCGACATTGGTTGCGGAACCGGCGGCCAAACCATGGTGCTGGCGCAAAATGAACCGGGCCAAATTACCGGCATTGACCTGTTTTCCCGGTTTATCGATCTTTTTAATTCCAATGCAAAAGAACTCAACCTGCAAAAGCGTGTAAAGGGTATGGTTGGAAACATGGAAAACCTGCCTTTTCAAACCAGCGAACTCGATTTAATCTGGTCCGAAGGGGCCATTTATAACATCGGTTTTGAACGCGGGTTGCGCGAGTGGCGCGATTTTCTGAAACCCGGTGGGTACATTGCCGTATCGGAAGCATCATGGTTTACCGAAGAGCGGCCTGATGAAATTGAAAAGTTTTGGCAACTGGAATACCCCGGAATCGATACGGTTCCGAACAGGGTATTGCAAATGCAAAAAGCGGGCTACATTCCCGTTGCATCGTTTATCCTGCCTGAAAATTGCTGGACAAAGCACTTCTTCGAACCGCAGGTACTGGTTCGGGAAAGTTTCCTCACAAAACATGCAGGTAACAAAATGGCCGAAGATTTCGTGGCCAATATGAAACACGAAGCCAAACTCTACGCTAAATACAAGGAGTATTACGGCTATGTGTTTTTTATCGGTAAGAAATTTTAGCTGTAAATAATGATTTATTGACCGGGTACATTAAATGTGCCCGGTCTTTTTTTTGTAATGCAATTTAGTGGGTGTTGCCTGTGTTAAAAATACACCGGCCAATGTTTTACTAAAAACAAAAAAAAATTCTGAATTATTTATAAGAATGCAAATCAATCAATGGATACACCTCTCTCCCTACTTTCAATATGTGTGGAATGCAAATGAAAAGGAAACCCAACAGGACGTTATCGGGCTACGGACACAATTTTATTTTAAAAAACGGGAAATGCCTGCCTTGTACATACGTACAGGTTATTTGAACATTCCTGAACGCACCTTTATTTAATATTTTTCTTCTTTGTTTTTATACATTTTACAACTTAACAGGAGATTATGAAAATTACTGAAAGAAAATTATTAAATACATTTGTTTTGTTTGTATTGCTGGCAGGAATAGCTTTTCTGGCTGGTTGCACTCAAACAAAACCTGATTTGAAGAAGCTTGAACCTGTTTCCTTTACTGCCGTTCATATCAATGATGCTTTCTGGGCGCCAAAAATTGAAACCAACCGTACAGTCTCAATACCGTCAGCATTTCATCAGTGTGAGATCAATGGCCGCATCGACAATTTTGCTTTGGCAGGTGGTTTGATCAAAGGCGAACACCAGGGTGATTTCCCGTTCGACGATACAGATGTATATAAAATCATTGAAGGCGCAGCGTATACCCTGGCCGTTAAATACGATCCTGATCTTGATGCATATCTCGATAGTGTGATAGCCCTGATAGGTGTTGCCCAGGAACCAGATGGTTATTTATATACCTGCATCACCAACAAGTGTGAACGCTTGCGGCCCTGGTACGGTGCAGGCAAATGGGCAAGGCTAAACAGCCACGAACTTTACAATTGCGGGCATTTGTACGAAGCCGCTGTAGCCCATTACCAGGCAACCGGGAAGCGAAGCCTGCTCGACATTGCCATCAAAAATGCCGATATGGTCGATATCTTATTCGGACCAGGCGAAGGGCAACAGAAAGAGCCCTCGGGGCACCCCATTATTGAAATGGCACTAGTGAAACTTTGGAGAGTAACCGGTGAAAATCGCTACCTGAAACTGGCAAAATTCTTTATCGACGAAACGGGTAAATGTACCGATGGGCACAGGCCAAATGCGTATAGCCAGGACCATATGCCCATTGTTGACCAGGATGAAGCCGTGGGGCATGCAGTAAGGCTAGGGTACCTCTATTCAGGGGTGACCGATGTGGCTTCTTTGCTTAACGACACAGCCCTGATAGATGCGTCTAAGAGGGTATGGGAAAATGTGGTTTCGAAGAAGCTTTACCTTACAGGGGGAATTGGCGCTCTTGCCCAGGGTGAAGGATTTGGCCCAAATTACCTGTTGCCAAATATGACATCGTATTGCGAAACCTGCGCTTCAATTGCAAATGTTTACTGGAACTACAGGCTTTTCCTTAACAATGCCGATTCGAAATATTACGATGTATTGGAACGTACCTTATACAATGGATTAATTTCAGGTGTATCGCTCAGTGGCGACAAATTCTTTTACGATAACCCCCTTGAATCGAACCATACCCACGAACGTGCTCCATGGTTTGGTTGTGCCTGTTGCCCCGGAAATGTAACGCGATTTATGGCTTCAATTCCCGGATATGTTTATGCCACGTCAGAAAATACAATATTTGTGAATCTTTTTGTTGGAAACTATGCTGAAATCAAACTTGAAAATAAAACGATAAATCTCTCCCAGAAAACTAACTATCCGTGGGATGGGAAAGTTGAAATTGGTATCAACGATCCACAAGGATCAGATTTTGACCTGAGGGTGCGCATACCTGGTTGGGTAAATAACCAGGTAGTGCCTTCCTCGCTCTATCAATTCCTAGAACCTGTGAAAGAAAAAGTCATTTTCAGGGTAAACGGTAAAAAGGTGAATCCCCAAATTATTAATGGCTATGCATGTTTTTACCGTGAATGGGATATGGGTGATAAAATTGAAATTGAATTACCAATGAAAATCAGAAAAATTGTAGCCAACGAAAATGTTGCCTCCGATATTGGGAAAATCGCTTATCAGCGGGGACCCGTTGTTTACTGTTTTGAAGACAAGGATAACAATGATGGATGGATGTTTGACACTTACATCTCTCCCAATGCCCAACCATCAGAAAAATTTGAAAGTGATTTGCTTGGAGGTGTAGAGACTTTCACCATTAATGGAAGTAAAATTGAAAATGGAGAAAAAAAAGACATTTCGCTTAAAGCCATCCCTTATTATGCATGGAACAACCGTGGTGCTGCCAATATGGTTGTTTGGGTGCCTGATTCGGAAAAGCATCTGTGCCCCTACAATAGCGATGGGATTGAAACCAAAGCAACCCCTTCAGGTTCTTTCGATTTCGTTATAGGGCTGAACGATGGTTTTGAACCATATAGTTCAACCGATCTGGATAAGCCCTATTATTCATGGTGGAATAAAAAAGATACCAGCAATTGGGTTGAATACAGTTTCGACGAACCCACTGCATTAACGCAAACCGATGTGTACTGGTTGATACTCGATCATTACGACGGGAATTACCGTATGCCTGAATCATGGAAACTTCAATACAAAACCTGCGATAATGTTTGGGTTGATGTTACGACCGGGGATGATTTTAGACTAGAACCTGATAAATACAATACGGTTAAATTTGAAGAAGTAACAACAACCGCGGTCAGGATATTGGCAAAATTCCAGCCGGAATGTTCAGCCGGAATATTGGAATGGAAAGTAAAATAAGTGGTACAAAATAGAATGAATATGACAAAGACGGAGAAAACAGTTATAATAAATGAAAGAGTTCTTTTTACAGTGTTTCTTGCAATGTTGCTTTTTTTTACATGCATAACACAGGCACAAAGCCGGTATCGACGCGACCTGGGGCCATCGACTCTCGGCGTTGAAGAGGGGATTATGGAATTTGAAACGGCTAAATTCCAGCTTAAACTTCTTAATTCTTCTCAAACTGTAGCCGGATTGAAATCGGCCAATAATCCTGAACTCGATTATACGCCCGGTGAAAGGCTAGAACAACGTGATAAGGACAAATTTTATCATTTGGGTGATATTAACCTGGCGATTCAGGTTGAGGGCGATACAGTATGGAGTTATTTTTCAACCGCTTCTGAAAGAAAAAATGTGACTAAACTTGAAAGTGATGATATAAACGTGCTTGCTTCAGCCGACTTGTCCAATACATTTCCAAACGATATTCCCATTCAGGTTATTCGACGTTGGAAAAAAGAGGGGGAAAACCTTGTGATGCAGTTTGAACTTATGAATAAGTCTGAAAAAACAATAGAAATTGGCGCTTTAGGAATCCCACTTGTTTTCAATAACAATTATAACAACAAATCGCTCGACGAAGCCCATGCCGAAAATACTTTTTTCGACCCATATATAGGGAAAGATGCTGGTTATTTACAGGTTGTGCAGTTGAACGGGAAAAGTGAAGTTTTGCTGGTTGTTCCTGAAAGAAAAACACCTTTCGAAAATTATCGTCCCCTTCTGGATGATCCAACCCGGATAGGATATACTTTTGAAGGCCTGCATGAATGGATGGCACATTCAAAAGCCTATTCCGAAACTGAATGGAGTGGTGTTGAGCAGTGGAATACACCTACTTCAGCGATTCTTTTTCCAGGAGAATCAAAAGTATATGGTTTAAAATTTTTGCTTGCCGAATCGCTGCGTGATATTGAAAATACACTTATTGAGAATGAAAGGCCTGTTGCTGTTGGTGTGCCCGGCTATGTTATTCCTATGGACATTGAAGGGAAATTATTTCTGAATTACCTGTCGCCTGTAAAATCATGGCTTTCTGAACCTGAAGGTGCAATTGAGTTAGTTGAAGGCAACGATACAAAACATGGATGGAAAAGCTACGTAGTACGAGGGAAGAAATGGGGGCGTGCACGTTTGACAATTAACTTTGAAAATGGTACATGCCAGACAATAAGTTATAAGATAACCGAGCCTGAAGAAGAAATAATTAAATCGTATGGCCATTTCCTTACAACTGAACAATGGTTCGATGATGAAGATGACCTGTTTAAACGTGCTCCATCAGTGATTACTTACGATTATGAAGAAAAAAAACAGGTTACACAGGATGCACGGGCCTGGATT
>JAFGEV010000242.1 GCA_016931385.1 Prolixibacteraceae bacterium | reverse complement strand
CTTTACATTGAATTCAAACTTAAAACCTACAGAGACATGAAAAAATTCCTTTTTAAAGCAATGGCTGTATACATGGCCTTTTTTGTTTTTAGCACACAACTGTTTGCCGGTACAGATATCACAGTTCACCAAAGTGAAGCAAAAATTATCGATTTTGATGAAAACGAAATTTACAGTTCGTTTGATGACATTTCTGAATTGGAAAGCTTCATTCATGACAGAGATATAAGCTATAATGAAGTACTGACGACAAACGGCAAACTTGTTGAAAATGTGAGTTCAATTGCAACTATTGCGCTGAATCAAGACGAAAAAAGCTATCCATTGGTTGTTGGCTCCTTTATTTGGGGTTGCTTTTTCTCAATTTTTGGCGTTATGCTTGTAGCTTATGTAACCGATAAAAATCCGGGAGAAATGAAAATGGCAATATTGGGTTGCTTTACTTCATTTGTTGCTGTCTCATTAATATCTCTCGTAATTTTAGCATATTATGGATATTTTGCCATCTGAAACAAATTATAAAAGCTTTTCCACTATTTGAATTCTGTAAATAATTGGTTTAATTCCCCTTTCTTGCTATTTTTACCGCCTTTCAGGAATGATTCAAACCAATTGATCTGCCATGAAGAATAAATTCGTTTTACTGGTTGTGTTTTGCTTTGTCGCGATGCTTGGGCATGCCCAGTTTGCCTATCGCATTGAGGCCAGTATATTTACAAAAACCCGCCTGGCCGACAGCACGTTCCAGATCAGCAAGGGCAAACTTTTCTACGATAAGAATATCAAGAAAATCATCTTCGATTTTACTTTTCCTGAAAGGGAAAAAGTTGTTCTGTTCGACACCATTATGTACACCTTCAGGGCCGATACCCTCTATTCAAAATCGCCAAACCTGCTCATCCCCGACCAGTCGCTGTTCCATTTTATGCTTTCGGGCAAAATGAACAACTTCGGGCTTGACGAGGCTCAATTCGAAATGAAGGGTTTCGAGAAGAAAAAAGACATGGTGATCACCACCTGGATACCGCCCGACCACATGAAGGAAATTATTTCGAAAGTGCTGATTGCAACTAAAAACAAACTGCTTTACTCGGTTACCATGGTCGATGCCGAAGGCGAAGTAATGAACCGGCAGATACTGAAAAACTACGAATTCATTCAGGGTATCGAAATCCCCTCGGAACTACTGATAGCTACCTATGCAAAAAGTGGCACGATTTATCAGATCATAAATCTTGAAAATATTGTAATCAACGATCCTGAAAATGATGCAAACTATGACAATGAATTATAGAGGCCTCCTTCGACAAGCTCAGGATACGGGGAGTATAAAAACCCGGAGAGTAGTCGTGGCAATGTTGCTTGTGCTTTTCTCATTGCCGGCACTTTCACAAGGCCCGTCGAAAATGGCCAGGTTACAAAAGCTTAACAAGCCTAAGGAAAAAACCGATTTTTCGAAATACCTCAAAAACAGCAAAAATGAACTGGAGGCCACAGCAGCCATTCTTTTTATTGGTTACAAGGATTTTCTGTCATCGCAGGATATGGCCAGTTGCGTTTTTACCCCATCGTGTTCGGTTTATGCCATTGAAAGCGTTCAAAAAAAGAACATTTTTGTAGCCTATATGATGACCTTCGACCGGCTATCGCGCTGCCACCCTTTTGTTAAAAACGGGGAATACCCGTATAACCACAAAACTCAGAAATTTTATGACCCGGTACAATGAATCTTCCCGCCAAAAACAGACGGGGTATCATGATGGAAAAATTTTAATTTTTCGCCGCTTTTGGCGGGGAATTCATCCCTCGTCAGCCAACTGGCTGATTAATCTTTTGACCATAACCCTTTTGCTTTTTTCGATGAAGGCTTTTACACAACAAAACAGCCTTTACGACTGCGACAATTCGAAACTTTTTGCAGGCTACCTTTTTAATACAGGTCAATACGAACTTTCGATGCATGAACTTGAGCGAATCGGATTTTTTTGCGAATACGATTCAACCTCGCAACTTATTCTGCTTAAAGCCTACCGCAAACTGAAAAAATTTAACAAGTCAAATATCTTTTACGATCGGGTTGGTTACGAGAATATAAAAAACCTTTCACCCGAATTCAGAGAAGAATACATCAGACTGCTAATGACCCAGCAACGCTATGCCGATGTACAAAAAAGCATTGCATCCGAAATACCCATTAAACAAAAATACGAACACCAGATTGGCGCCAGTTTGTTGCTCAAACAATGGGAAGAAGCCTACCAGCTTAGCCTTCAGGATGTGCCAAAAACAAATTATAAAATACTTGGATTGAAAAATGTTGCCGAAAAAAGCCATTCTGCAAAACGTAAAAGCCCGGTGCTGGCAGCGCTTATGTCGGTTGTATTGCCGGGCAGCGGTAAAGCCTACTGCGGGTACTGGGGCGACGCGGCCATTTCGTTCAGCTTTGTGGCCTCGGGAGCTTTCTTTGCCATCAGGGGTTTCCAGGAATACGGCACCAGCAACGCCTATCCCTGGATTATAGGCGGCATTGCCTTCAGCTATTACGTGGCAAACATTTACGGGGGCGCTACCTCCGCAATCCGTTTTAACGACAATATTGACCATGGTTTTATACATGAAACAGAAGAGATACTATATTCTGATTATTAATATCCTGATCGGTTTTGCCCTGCATGCCCAGGAAGTGGGTGATGTTGTAGGCTTTGCCGATGAACAGTTTGATAAAGGGAATTATTCCATTGCAGCACAGGAATACAACCGGGCCATGTTTTTCGGCTACAACGACATTGGATACCTTTCATTAAAAATCGGGCATTGTTATATTGAAATGAACGATTATAACCTGGCAGCTAATTTTTACGACCGCTCGTACCGTTACTCTTTAAACGACAGCATAAAAAACGAAGCCGTTCTGGGGAAAACATTCTGCCTGATCATGG
>JAFGEV010000241.1 GCA_016931385.1 Prolixibacteraceae bacterium | reverse complement strand
CCGAAAAATGGCGAATTGTTTATCGTAAACAACATGCTCATGGTTGGTTCATCGATGGCAATAGGGGGCAGGGGGTCGGGATTTTCATAATCGGCCACTGTGTCGCCAATTTCAAAATTTTCAATTCCAACCAGTGCACAAATGTCACCTGCTTTTACATGTGTTACAGGCGTACGGCCAAGCCCGTCGAACAAGTTGATTTCTTTCACTTTTGTCCGCTCAATGGAACCATCGCGGTGACAAAGGCTCGCGTTCTGGTTTGCTTTCAGTTCTCCACGGTGCAAACGGCCAACGGCAATACGGCCAAGGTAGGGGGAATATACAATTGAAGAAATCAGCAACTGTAGCGACCCATGCCCAATATTTGGAGCCGGGATGTGTTCGATAATTGTATCGAGCAGTATAGAAATGTCCTTTGTGCGTTTACTCCAGTCATCCGACATCCAGCCTTCTTTTGCCGAGCCATATATTGCCTGAAAATCAAGTTGATTTTCCGAAGCATTTAAACTGTACATTAAATCGAAAACCATTTCCTGTACCTCCTCGGGGCGGCAGTTTGGTTTATCAACTTTGTTAATCACTACAATAATCTTAAGCCCCAGTTTAATTGCCTTTTGAAGTACGAAACGCGTCTGGGGCATTGGCCCTTCAAATGCATCAACAAGGAGCAAGGCCCCATCGGCCATGTTAAGTACACGTTCAACTTCACCTCCGAAGTCGGCATGGCCCGGAGTATCGATGATATTGATTTTTGTTCCTTTATAATTTACTGAAACATTTTTTGCAAGTATTGTTATGCCACGTTCTTTTTCAAGGTCATTATTGTCCATGATCAGCTCACCAGGCTTTTCATGGTCTTTAAACAACTTGCCGGCTACCAGCATTTTATCAACCAGCGTGGTCTTTCCGTGGTCAACGTGCGCTATAATTGCAATATTTCTTATTGACATATACCTGTTTTAAAGCGGCGCAAAAGTATTATTTTTTCAATACCGGATGATCTGTAGCCACATTATTGAACCTTATACATGCAATTAAACAACGTTTAATTAACACAGCTTGTTTAAAGATGGATATAGGAGGAGAGGATCAGAATAATTTTATACCTGCCGAAAGAAGGAAAATCCGGTTTGATGCCGCGTAGTTGCTTCCTTCAATAAAGATGTTAAAAGTATTTTCAAAACGTGCGTCGATGCTTACAAACCAAAGGTCGAAACCCATACCGGCCTGTATGCCCACGAAGTTGTCCTTTAATTCTTCAACGTTTAAATCGGAAAATTCATTGATAATTGGTTCTGTAGTAACATACGATAAAACAGGGCCGGCATAAAAACGTAAATTAAAAATGGGTTTGTTTATTACGTTGAAGCCAATTAATATGGGAATGTCAATGGTTTGGTAGCTAAATAATTCAAAATACTCTGGATCGTCAATGTAAAGCGTATTGAATGAATTGATTACCCCGCCTTTGGTGTTAAAATAAACTTCAGGCTGAAGAAGGAACTTGTCGATGTTTAACCGGAAAAAAACACCCGCGTGATAACTCGAAACCTGGCTTTCGTCAAATATTTCATCAATGCTGTTTATAAGCGACGAATAATGCATGCCAAATTTTAAACCCACGTTAACCGGGCTTTGACCCTTTAAACAAATGCAAAGTGTAATCAGAAAAGAAAAAATGAGAATTCTTCTCATGAAAATGAATTTTTACAAAAGTAATGATTTATACAAAAATGTAAATTTCTTTAACTTTAAAACAAAAAAAAAGTCACTACCATATGGCAGCGACTTTTTAAACGGGTATAGGCAGTGTTTTATTTTTCGTAATCTTTCAAACTTGATGAAAGTTTTTTACGGGTAAAGAAAATCCGGCTCTTAACAGTTCCCAAAGGCAGATTAAGTTTTTCACCAATTTCTTTGTATTTATACCCGTCGAGGAACATTTGAAAAGGTATGCGGTACTCATCTTCAAGTTTTGAGATACTTTTTTCAATCTCGTTGGTTGAATAAAACGACTCGGGTGAAGGATATATCCTGTCCTTTGCGATCATAAGGTGAAATTCGCTGTTCGAACCGCTTAGACTGTTACGTGATTTAGCTGCCTTCCTGTAATCGTTAATGAAAGTATTCTTCATTATTGTATAAACCCAGGCTTTAAAATTTGTGTTTTCTGAAAACTTATCCTGATAGGTGAGTGCCTTCAGAAAAGTCTCCTGTAACAAATCGTTGGCCTTTTCATTATCCGATGTGAGGCTTAATGCGTAATACTTTAGATTATTCTCTAAACTAAGTAATTTATTGCTGAATTGAACTGTTGACATAGCATCTAGGTTTTTGGTGTTAAATACTGATACAAATATACGAATAAAAAAAGATAAAAATGTCTTTTAATGTTAAAAATTTGTTAAATATGAATCTTCTGGTTTTGTATCGTTTAAAATTGATTTAATAATATATTGAAAATAAATCACAATTTCAAGTATTGTGTCAGATATCTGGATTGAAAATCAATGATTTATTTTGCTTATTATCCTATTGTATGCCAAGGAATGAGGGCAATAACTCAAAAAAGGACAATCCATATCGAATGTTAAATGATAACAAAGAATTAACAACAATTATGACCAACCGCTAAAAAAATTCGAATACTGGGTATATTTGTTGGCTCAATTTTCATTGTATGAGACAAAATAAAACAGTTTACCAGCAAACAATTACATTCAGGAGGTGGAATTCAAAAAGCTATTCTGTTTTTAACAGCCTTAAGCGGGCTATCAGGATTGGCGTTTTGCTCATGGTTTATCTTAGGTTTGCAAATTATACTGTAGTATTTGCACAGGAAACTCCCGATACAAGTTATCAGCGTATTGAGCTTGACGAGATTGATATTGTCTCAGAACATAGCGAAACCACATCGGCTTTGAGCAGGGTAGTGGCAGTTATAACTAAAGCTGAAATTGAGCAGGCATCTGTTTCCTCGATAAACGAATTACTCGAGTATGCATCCAATATTGATATACGACAGCGTGGCACAAGCGGGATACAAGCCGATATCTCGATACGCGGCGGAACTTTCGACCAGTCGTTGGTTCTGCTTAACGGAATAAATATCAGCGACCCTCAAACCGGCCACCATCAGTTAAACATTCCTGTTGACCTTTCTGCAATAAAACGAATAGAAATACTTAAAGGCCCCGGAGCCTGGAAATTTGGCCCGGGCGCTTTCAGTGGTGCAATTAATATCATAACCGATATTGCGAAAGCTGATTATATTGAGGCAGGAGTTGATTTTGGGCAATATGCATACAACAAAGAAAAAATCAATTCAGGCTTCAGGCTTGGTAATACAGCACATATTTTATCAGGCATGTACTCATCAACAAAAGGCTATACCGAAAACACCGACAACAGGCAGGCAACTTTGTATTATATGACTAAGTTGCATACAAAGAAGGGTGAAGCTTCACTCCAGGCCGGTTATAGCGATAAGTCGTTCGGTGCAAACAGTTTTTACACCGCAAAATATCCCAACCAGTACGAGGAGGTACAAACCAGCTTTGCATCAGTTTCGTATAATGCCAGAGTGAAAAAAATCTATTTCGAACCTGCTGCCTATTTCAGGATGGCCAATGATCGGTTTTTGCTATTCAGGGATGCCCCGGGTTTATACAGTAATTATCATACAACCCATGTATTTGGTTTAAAAGGCACATCAACCTGGTTCCACAATTTAAACTCAATTACCATTGTCGGTATCGACAGCCGAACAGAAAGCATTTTCAGTAACAGTCTGGGGGAAGTAGCTGAGGAACCTGTTTATAGCCCTGTGAATGATACTATCCTGCTTGATCATTACCATTCACGCACTACTTTTTCAGCTTTTATCGGACATAAAAGGTATTTCAGCAGTTTAATGGTCAATGCAGGCCTGAACGTTACCTATAATAGTGATATTGTCAGCAGGGTGTTTTTCTTTCCCGGGATTGACCTGAATTATAGTTTTAACAAAGAATTATCACTCTTTGCATCCGTAAATAAAACTATGCGAATGCCCACATTTACCGATTTATATTACAGGGGCCCCAACAATACTGGCAATCCGGCATTACTCCCCGAAGAAGCCATGGGTTATGAACTGGGCTTAAAATATATTTCGGATGTTATTACAGGCAATGCAGCTGTTTTTTACACTCAGGGCAAAAACCTGATCGATTGGGTGAAAAACAACGTTGAAGATCCCTGGCGGACCGAAAACTATTCAACGCTAAACACCCTGGGAGCTGAAGCATCATTGAAATTTAATCTGTATAAAATGCTGCCTGGACAATCGTTCTTTAAACAGGTAAATGTTCAGTACACACACCTCGATCAACAAAAGCCCGAAACTGACATTATTTCAAATTATTCATTGAATTACTTGCGGCACAGAATTGATATAACCGTTTTGCATTCCGTGATTAAAAATGTATATGTTAATTGGCATTTTGCATATCAGGATCGGAATGGACAGTACGAAAAAATTGTGAAAGGACAATCGTTGGGATTGGTCGATTTCGAACCTTTTTTTACAACCGACTTTAAGATTTACTGGGAATTCAAAGGCTGGCAGGCATCGTGCAGTATAAACAATCTTTTCGATGTTGATTATTACGACATTGGAAACGTTCCCCAACCGGGAAGGTGGGTTCGTTTCGGACTGTTTAAAAAATTACATTTTTAATCCTTGCAATTCCGACGAACGTCAAAGTTAATTGCTTGATATTTTTGTTTTAGCTCATTTTAATAAATGAAATACCGGTGAAAAAAATTGAATTTTATTCTTTTTTTATACCCAATTTACATACACAGAAACATATAGTTATTACAATAAATGAATAGTTCCATTGCGTTTTTCAGTTTAAGAGGTTTTATTTGGCAAAAACATTTAATATATTCGGCAAAAATTTCAGTTAAACAGATATGTTAAAAGATATTTTAGCTATTTCGGGGCAACCCGGTTTGTTCAAAATGCTTTCAAAAGGAAGCAACAATGTTATTGTTGAATCGCTTGTTAACGGTAAACGATTTCCGGCATTCTCTTCAAATAAAATAATTTCTCTTGAAGACATTGCAATTTATACTTCATCGGGGGAGGTATCCCTCGAAAAAGTTTTAAAAAAGATTGCCGAAAAGGAAGGTTTCAAACCATCGATCGACCACAAATCATCTCCCGATGTATTAAAAAATTATTTCATTGAAATTTTGCCCGATTATGACCAGGAACGTGTTTATGTTTCGGATATAAAAAAAGTGATCCATTGGTATAACATGTTGCTTGAGAAAGACATGTTGGTTTTCGAAGAAGAAAAAACTGAAGGCGAAGCCAAGGAAGCCCCTGAGGCAGAAAGCGAACCTGAAGGTTAGCCATTTTTTTGAAGGTTAGGGTTTAATCTGTCAGAAAAAATTTCAGATCTATTACCTGAATAAATCCATATTCAGCGCATTGTATTTTTGCAGTAAAATTGAAAGCAGTTTTACTGTGGCCATTGCATCGCCACCTGCCCTGTGCCTGCCATCGATATCAATACCTAACCTTGCACAGATATTTCCCAGCGAATATGATCTTTCCCCCGGGATATATTTGCGGCTCAGTTCAACAGTGCATATTTTTTTGCGCTGATAGGTATACCCCAAATCATTAAATTCTTTTCTGATGAAATTGTAATCGAAATTTACATTGTGCGCGACAAAAACTTTATTTGCTGTAATTTCTACAACTTTACGGGCAATTTCGTAAAATTTAGGAGCGTTGGCAACCATTTCGTCGCTGATGCCTGTAATGCGTGTAATCTGCCATGGTATAGGGCATTCGGGATTAACCAGCGTTACCAGCGAATCGGTAACTTTTTCACCATTGAAAATGTAAATGGCTATTTCGGTTATTTTCCCGTTCCGATAATTTCCTCCGGTTGTTTCAATGTCGGTTACTGCAAACATGCTTTAAAAGTAAAAATTTTAATCTGTAAGAGATGATTGTGGAAAAAAAAGAAACCTTTTAAAATGGTTTTATGGTAAAGTGTTATATTTGTTATGGCTGCATTAAAAAGCTTGTGTAATGAAGCAGAGAGCTTGGGTGATATCGTTGTTGATTATTATATGTTTAACGCTTTTTTCAGGTGTTGGGCATGCGCAGGATGCTGAATTCCCATGGTCGGTAAGGGCTTCATATTCATTGTTGCAATACAGGGGCGAGCTTGGCGAACAACTTTTCAATTATAATTTCAGGAACGATGGTGGGGCTTTGGAAGCTACCAGGTTTTTAAATTCTTCACTCGATTTACTAATGGGGCTTGGTTACAACAGGCTGGGCATTCAGGGAAACATTGATGGAAATAATTATGGCGTGAAGGGTAACTTGTTTTCGCCCAGGTTGGCCGTTCATTATAAATTCGATAATGGCTATTTGCTTAAGCAGGATACAAAGCTTAAACCCTGGGTGGGAGTAGGTTTTAGTTATTTTATTGGAAATTCAAACATAACCGCCAATAACCTTGATGGTGATGAAATCAACCATTTTATCGATGAAGTTGGCTTTACCTATTCGGCAGGTGTGAAATACCAGATATTCAAGGATGTTTCGGTTTTTCTGGAGTTGAATGGGATACTGGCAACAACCGAAGAAATTGACGGTGTTGCTAATAACATGCAAAACGACAGGTACCGGGGCGCAAATATCGGACTAATCATTAAAATTGGTGGACCTAAAGATTCTGATAAAGATGGTGTGATTGACCGTGAAGACGAATGCCCTGATACACCATTTGGGGTAGAAGTCGATTCGGTTGGATGTCCTAAAGACCGGGACAAAGACGGAATTCCCGACTACCTTGACGACTGCCCCGATGATCCCGGGTTGCCCGAATACAATGGTTGCCCCGACCGCGATGGAGATGGCATAATTGACAAAATTGATGATTGCCCCGACCTGCCGGGAATTCCAAAATACAATGGTTGTCCCGATACCGATGGTGATGGTGTTATCGACCCGAAAGACCTTTGCCCGGGCACACCACCTGGTGTTGAAGTTGATGAATACGGATGCCCGATTGACTCCGATGGTGATGGGTTAACAGACGATGTTGACCAGTGCCCCGATGAATTTGGCCCGATGGAATATCTGGGCTGCCCTGAGCCTCCCCCTGTTGAATGGCCTGAAATACAACAGGAAACACCCGAAGGTGTTTATTTTGAAACTGATGAGTATCAACTTGATGTACAGGCTGAAGAGGATTTAATGGATATCGTTAAATATATGTTCGAAAATCCGAATATGAACATCAGGCTTTACGGAATGGCCGATCCGCGTGGAAGTAAGGAATACAATGATATTCTTTCAGCTCGCAGGGTTGAATCTGTAAAAAAATTGCTGAGAAATAAAGGGATTCCTGAAACCAGAATCATGATTAGAGCTGTAGGCGAGGTTCAGGAAGTAAAATCGGCCGCCGGTGAAGAACAAATGACAGAAGACCAGCGCCTGAGAAAATACCGCAAAGTACAATTCGATTTCTTCTTATTTATGAGATAATAAGTATAGCTTGCAGTTGAAGATTGCAAGTTGCAGTTATAATCTTCTTTAATCTACAAATTACGATTACTACTGACTACAGCCTCACAAACTATTTTTCATCCTGTTTCATTATATTTGCAGCGCAAAAACCAGGAAAAATGAATATTGAATTTTTGATAAAAAGCAGCGTTGCAGCTGCGTTGAAAAATCTGTATGGCGTTGATCTGAAAGAGGAATCCATCCAGACACAACACACCCGGAAAGACTTTGAGGGCGATATCACAGTTGTTGTATTTCCGTTTACACGTTTCTCAAAAAGAAGCCCTGAACAAACTGCCGGTGACCTGGGAGAATATTTAATCCTGAACGTTCCCGATATCTCAAAATATAATGTTTTAAAAGGATTTCTGAACCTTGTAATTTCGAATTCGCACTGGGTGTCGGAATTAAACGAAGCCTTTGAAGACCCTTTTTATGGAACAACAAAGGCCACAAAAGATTCAAAACTGGCAATGGTTGAATATTCCTCTCCAAACACAAATAAACCTTTGCATCTGGGCCATATCCGAAACAACCTCTTAGGGTATTCAATTTCGGAAATATTAAAGGCAAACGGAAACAATGTTGTAAAAACCAATATTGTGAATGACCGCGGCATTCATATTTGCAAATCGATGTTTGCCTGGATGTATGAAGGAAAGAACGAAACACCTGAAAACAGCGGGAAAAAAGGCGACCATCTGGTAGGGGAGTACTACGTGAAGTTCGACCGGATGTATAAAGCCGAGGTTGCCGCTTTGATGGGGAAAGGATTGACGAAAGAGGTAGCCGAACAAAAAGCACCTTCGATAATTGGCGCCCGTGAGATGTTGCGCAAATGGGAGCAGGATGACCATGAAATCAGGAATCTGTGGGAAACCATGAACAGATGGGTTTATGCAGGTTTTGATGAAACCTATAAAAAACTCGGGGTCGATTTTGATAAAATATATTATGAATCGGAAACCTACAAAGTAGGCCGTGATGAGGTACTAAGGGGGCTTGATGAGGGTATTTTCGAAAAGCAGGATGATGGTTCAGTTTGGGCAAATCTTGAAAACGAAGGGCTTGACCGTAAAATCCTGCTTCGTTCAGATGGAACCTCGGTATACATGACCCAGGACATTGGTACGGCAAAGCTGCGATACGAAGATTATCCCATCGATAAGATGGTTTATGTAGTAGGGAATGAACAAAACTATCATTTCCAGGTGCTTGCCATTTTGCTTGACAAGCTGGGGTATAAATGGGGGAAAGACCTGTACCATTTTTCCTACGGGATGGTTGAACTTCCACAGGGCAAAATGAAGTCGCGCGAGGGGACCGTTGTTGATGCCGATGACCTGATTGATGAAATGGTCAATGTTGCCCGGAAAACATCCGAAGAGCTTGGAAAGCTTGATGAATACGACGATAACGAAAAAGAAGAAATATACCGTATGATAGCCCTGGGCGCTTTGAAATACTTTATTTTAAAGGTTGACCCAAAAAAAACCATGATGTTCAACCCCGAGGAATCGATTGACTTTAACGGAAACACAGGCCCCTTTATACAATATACTTATGCGCGTATCCAAAGTGTGTTGCGTAAAGCAAAAGAACAGGGAATTAAATGGGGGAATGCACAACGCGAGGTAGAGCTAAGGGAAAAAGAGGTTGAACTGTTAAAAAAGATTGTAGTTTTTCCTGAAGTTGTGACAGAATCGGGGAAACTATTCAGTCCTGCGCTCATCGCCAATTACTGCTATGAATTGGTTAAAGCATACAATCAGTTTTATCATGACATAACCATCCTGGGTGAAACGGATGAAGTCATTCGTAATTTCAGACTTGTAATGACCGAAACTACAGGTAAAGTAATACAGCTGGGATTTAGCCTGCTTGGGATTGAATGCCCCGAGCGGATGTAAAAAATTAAGGAGGCTTGGGTAAGGCCTCCTTTTTTACACAATTGCGATACGTGAAAAGGGTAAAGTCAAGAATGACTTAATTTTGATGGTGTTTATACTTTGTTGTTTATAATAGGGTCTGTATAAATTCTCATCTTCTACCTGTTTATTCCCTCAGGTGTAAAAAGGTTACCACTATTTTTGAGAAAAAAATAAAAAAAAATGAATATTTTTTTTAAATTATTTATTGTCTGTATTTTACAGGCTTTAAAAATATCAATGTCATATTATGGTTTCAGGGGTTAAAGTTTGTGAATGAATTTTTTTATTTTTGCAACGCTTAAAAAATTGAGATAGAATTATGTTTGAGAATCTTAGCGAAAGGCTCGACAGGTCGTTTAAATTGCTGAAGGGTCAGGGAAAAATTACTGAAATAAATATTGCCGAAACACTGAAAGATGTGCGGCGTGCCTTGCTCGATGCCGATGTTAACTTCAAGATAGCAAAGAATTTTACCGATTCGGTTAAAACAAAGGCGTTAGGTCAGAATGTACTTTCAGCAGTTAAGCCCGGGCAGATGATGGTAAAACTGGTTCATGATGAATTGGTTGAACTGATGGGGAGTACTTCTTCCGATATCAATATAAAAGGAAACCCTGCTGTTATTTTGATAGCCGGGCTTCAGGGATCAGGTAAAACAACATTCTCGGGCAAGCTGGCCAGGCTTTTAAAAGAAAAACGTGGTAAAAACCCGTTGCTGGTTGCAGGCGACGTATACAGGCCTGCTGCCATTGAACAATTAAAAGTACTGGGCGAGCAAATTGGTATTCCTGTTTATACCGAAGAAGAAAATAAAAATCCTGTTGCAATAGCCAAAGCTGCAATCAAACAAGCCCGCCAGTCGGGGCAAGATCTGGTGATTGTGGATACTGCCGGCCGTTTGGCTGTTGATGAAGAGATGATGAACGAAATTGCTGCCATTAAGAAAGCAATCGATCCTGAAGAAATCCTGTTTGTTGTTGATTCAATGACCGGACAGGATGCTGTAAATACTGCCAGGGAATTTAACGAAAGGCTGAATTTTGATGGTGTAGTGCTTACCAAACTTGATGGGGACACCCGTGGTGGTGCAGCACTCTCGATACGCACGGTGGTCGATAAACCGATAAAGTTTATCGGAACAGGCGAAAAACTTGATGCCCTTGATGTTTTCCACCCAAACCGGATGGCCGACCGAATTCTTGGAATGGGCGACATTGTTTCGCTTGTTGAAAAGGCACAGGAACAATTCGACGAGGTTGAAGCCAAAAAACTACAGAAGAAGCTGGCCCGTGACCAGTTTAATTTCAATGATTTCTTAAAGCAGATAAACCAGGTTAAGAAAATGGGCAACCTTAAGGACCTGGCAGGTATGATCCCAGGTATGGGCAAAGCCCTTAAGGATGTTGATATCGATGACGATGCATTTAAGCATGTTGAAGCAATAATTTTCTCGATGACACCTGCTGAACGAGAGGATCCATCGCTAATGAACGGTACCAGGCGTAAGCGTATTGCCGATGGTTCAGGAACTTCGGTGCAGGAAGTAAACCGACTCTTAAAACAGTTTACCGAAACCCGGAAAATGATGAAAATGGTAGCCCAGGGAAAACGTATTGGAAATCCGCAACAAGGTTATCGCAATTAATTTTAAACTAGTCAATTATGATTCTTATCGATGGTAAAAAAGTCTCGCTCGAGATTAAAGCAGAAATTGCCGAACAGGTAAAACAACTTAAGGAAAATGGCGGAAAAACACCACATCTGGCAGCAATACTGGTTGGCCATGATGGGGGCAGCGAAACCTATGTTGCTTACAAAATTAAAGATTGCGAAGCAGTTGGTTTTAAATCGACTCTTGTGAGGTATGAAGACGATGTTACCCAGCAAGAACTTTTGGCGAAAATCGATGAGCTAAATAACGATACAGATGTTGACGGATTCATTGTACAATTGCCCCTGCCAAAACACATCGATGAACAAAAAATTATCGAAGCTATTGACCCGAAGAAAGATGTCGACGGTTTTCATCCCGAAAATGTTGGGCGTATGGTTATTGGTTTGCCATCGTTTGTTTCGGCAACACCTTTTGGCATCGTTGAATTAATTAAAAGATACAACATCGAAACTTCAGGAAAAAATTGTGTCATTGTTGGCCGCAGCAACATTGTTGGCCGCCCCTTAAGTGTGCTTATGTCGCAAAAAGCCATTAACACAACTGTAACTGTTGCCCACAGCCGCACGAAAAATCTAAAAGAAGTATGCTATAATGCCGATATTCTTATTGCTGCAATAGGCTCACCTGAATTTGTAACTTCCGATATGGTAAAAGATGGCGCAGTGGTAATTGATGTTGGAACAACAAGGGTACCGTCATCTGAAACAAAATCGGGTTTCAGGCTAAAGGGCGATGTAAAATTCAGCGAAGTAGCCGAAAAATGTTCATACATAACCCCTGTACCCGGAGGGGTTGGGCCAATGACCAGGGTGTCGTTGTTAAAAAACACCTTGCTTGCAGCTACTCGCAAGATTTATTATTGAAATGGTTTTCAATAGTGTTTTTTTGATATTTGCATTTTCTGTGCCAATGACTGACAGGTTTTGAAATTATTTTATAAAAATTTTTCTATATTTGAAATCCTAAACCTAAAGTCTATTTGGAACTATGAGCCTGAAGACCAAAGATAAACCTGAGAATCAAGATTATGAAGGCAGCAAATTCAGGGAAGAGATATTCTCAAAAGCTGTGAGGGCAGGTAAACGAACCTATTTTTTCGATGTAAAATCAACCCGCAAGAATGAATATTACCTGACCATTACCGAAAGCAAAAAGCGATTCGACCAGAATGGCAAATCATTTTATGAGAAGCACAAAATTTTTCTGTATAAAGAAGATTTTGAAAAATTCAGTGATGGTTTAGTTGAAATCTTAGCTTATATTAACGAGAACCAACCGTTTATTGAGGCTGATGGAATTGAGGACGATGTTTCAATAGCAGAGTATTCAAATGTTGAATTTGAAGATCTGAACAGTTAGCCCTTTTTAAACAAGCAAAAACTGGCTTATGCAATTTTTCGCTCTTTTTTAATATCTTCGTAAGCCTCGTTTACCTTCTGGAACTTTTCTTTGGCAGCTTTCTGGAAATCATCCCCCAGGTAACTTACTTTATCGGGATGATATTTTTTTGCCATTTCACGGTATGCTCTTTTAACTTCATCATCGCTTACCGAAGGATCTATTTCAAGTATTTTGTATGCTGAATCGGTGTTCTTGATGAACATTGCCTTTATTGATTCATAATCGCTTGTATTGATACCAAGATTAACAGCAATATGGGCAATGAGCTTTAACTCCTGTTGGTGGATTTCACCATCGGCCTTTGCAATGCCAAATAAAAAATGCAGCAACTGAAGACGCGATGAATAATCCATATTGTTTTGTATCTGATGGCAGACATCAGTAACAGGGATGTTTTGTTGCAACAAATCGTGCAGGAGCTTAATGGCCTCATTGGCCGATTGGAGGCCAAAATTTTTGACGAAAAATTCTTTCACATAATTTAACTCCGAACGGAGTGTCTTCTCGTCGGCTTTCATCACTGCAGCCACCAAAACCAGCAGGCTAACTGCATATCCTCCCCTTGTTGTTGTTTGTGAGTTTCCCGGAGCCCCATAAGGATGCCCCTGTGAAAATGTTTTTTGGGCGTTTCCTGAACCGGCATCAAATGCCGAACCTATTACAAAACCAATAATTGCCCCAATAGGGCCGCCAGTGAATGCGCCAAGCCCGGCCCCAATCCATTTGCCAAATTTCGCCATGTTATTTCAGCTTATTATGAATGTTAATAACTTGTGGTAGAATCATTTTTATTTCATCGTTCTCGATTATAAAATCTGATTTCATGATTTTTTCTTTTTCATTTTTTTGGTTTTTCATCCGTTCAAGTACTTTTTCTCTTGTCATTCCATCTCGTTGCATCACTCGTTTTATTCTTAGTTCTTCGGGGGCTGATACTGTTATAATTTTATCAAAATTTCCTTCAATACCGCTCTCAAAAACAATTGCCGATTCCTGAATTACGTAGGGCGCTTTCTGTTTTTTTACCCATTCGTGAAATTCTTTTCTAACTTCGGGATGAATGATATCGTTCAATTTTGAAAGTGCAATTTTATCATCAAAAACCAAATCGGCCAACTTTTTTCGGTTAATTGCCCCATTTGGCTGATAAACGTCTTCCCCGAAAAGCCCAATCACTTTTTTCCTGACTTCCTGATTCGAATCAAAAAGTTGTCTGGCAATATGATCAGCATTAAAAACAGGGATCCCCAGTTTGTTGAAAATTTCACATATAAATGATTTCCCGGCACCAATGCCCCCGGTGACTGCAACTTTAATCATCCAGTTTTCTTTCAATAAAATATTCAACTTCAGTAGGATAGACGGCAAAGTTTTTAATAAAGGGAGGTTTACTTACTGCCTTTACTGGCAAGAGTTTTGATTCATGATTAACATCGTTGTAATCGACACAAAGTATAAAACTTGATGTACTTATGTTTTTATAGTGGTGTACCGAAACCAGGCAACTAACATTTACCAGCCCAGGAAAAGTTACCAGGTTAGCCGAATCGGGCACATTGATTTTTGACAGGGAAATTTTTTCATTGTATTCGGTGTATTGCGACACAGGGATCTCCATTTGTACTTTCTTTTGAATCATTTCAACCTGCCCTACAGGTTCAATGGCAATATTCCTTTTTATAGTTGTATTCAGGTTTTTATACTTTTTGTGTTTTGTAAAAACGCTGTTTAATGTGTCGATAATTGATTTTGGGCCTTTAACAGTTATTCGTTCAGGATTGAATTTTATTGAATCGTACAAAAAATATTGGTTTTCAAAGCTTATGCTCACATTTGGATTTATTCGAACCTCTTTTGTTTCCAATTCATCGAGTTGAAAAAATAAAGTATCGGGTGAAATGTCGATAATGGATATTTCAGAGCTGAGCTGGTTCGACAAGCGGGCAATATAATTACGGGTTACCAGTTTTAACGCTTTGGGATTTCCAAGGTAATTGTTTGCCAACGAAGCAATGTTAAAATTTATAGGATTGACCGAGATGCGAAATTTATGACGGAGCAATGTGAACCCGCTTGCCTCAATTGTAACCTGAAGACGTGAAGGTGGATAATTAATAAGGACTTTATTCTCAGGAAGATTTGAATATCTGACTGGCATTGAAACAGATGTTTCGTAGGTTTTCCCTAATGAACTTATCAGCCATAGCACGGTGGAAATTGCCAGGCAAATTAAAAAAATCAGCGGGCGGCTGTTTTCTTTAACGTTGAAATTGAGGATCAACTTTTTTATCTTCTGTAATACATTCAAAGCTTTTTCAGATATTGATTGAAGCTGTAAAGGTAATAATTTAGCAGAACAGGTGTTTCGTTATCGATTAATGTTGAAAGCACTTTTGCAAAAAAAAAGAAGGGAGACCCTTCTTCTTTCTTTATTTTTGAGCTTGTTGCAAATCGCTCGGATCTTTTAACACACTTGCCTTGTCAACAGTAAGCTTTGTGTTTTCATCTACCTGCATCACAACAAAGTTGTCGTTAATGCTGGCTACCCTGCCGTAAATACCGCCGGTGGTTATAACTTTATCGCCTTTTTTCAGGCTTTCGCGAAATTTGCGAAGTTCTTTTTGCCTTTTGGCCTGGGGCCTGATCATGAAGAACCAGAAAATGACTAAAATTGCCAGTAAAGGTAAAAACATCCCCAATGGGCTGCCCTGTCCTTCTTCACCAGTAGGCTGGGCCATTAACAGGTAGTTTAATATTTGCATATTGTAATTAATTTAAATTGTTTTCTACAATGTTTTTAAAGAATTCCAAAAATATCTATTTATTGCTTAAGTACAAAACCCATTCGATTTTCATTTACATGGAAAACTGTAATATAAGGTTCAGGTCGCATTCATTCATCTTCTCCGATTAATCCCCGGCCGGCTTTTATGACTTTGCCCTCTTCTTTTAGGTTCTTAAGTATCTTATCAAGGATACCGTTGATAAAAGTTCTGCTTTTTGATGTACTGTAATACCTTGCAAGGTCGATATATTCATTTAAAGATACTTTTGTTGGTATTGAGGGGAAGTTGATAAATTCACACAAGGCCATTTCCATAATCAACACGTCGATAAACGCAACCCTGTCGAGGTCCCAGTTTCGCAGGTGGTTTTTAATGATTTCACGGTTTTCATTCGAATCCAGAATAGTTTTTCTGAACAGTTTTTTGGTGAAATCCAAATCTTCCTGGTCTTTAAAAAGGGGCATGAGGCTTTTTTCGGGCGAAGTTGAATGTTTGAATTTTTTTAATGTTTTTATGATCATGCTAATCACAAATTCAACATCGTCGTTCCAGTAAATGCTTTGTTCTTCAAGAATTTGATAAAGGTCTTCCGATTGAGCCAATATTTCGATATAAAAATATTCAACAATTGCATGGTGTGCTTCGAATGAATAATTGCTACTTGCCATATATTTAATAAACTCTTCGGAAGCAGAAAGTTCGGCATACATCTTTTTAATAAACTCAGGATAGTTGACCCATGTTATCTTGCTTTTTTCGATATATTTTTTTAGTTGTTCATTTTCGGCAACTTTCTGAATTAAATCATTTTTAACGAACTTTAAATTTGGTTTAAGATCGTTTTCTGTTGGTATTTGCTTTTGTTTGTTATGTTCTGTTTTATTCAGGGCATAAAGTTGCATCTCAACCAAAAGCAGAAGGAGTAGGTGATATAGATCGTATGATTTATTTATGGAGAAAAAAAGTTCCTTTTCAGCAGAGGTTATTGACTGACCGGGGGAAGAATGAAATGCGTACAATGACTGCATTACCTTTATCCTGATTATTCTACGACTGATCATTTAAAGAACTGTTGTTTATTTTGTGTGTAAAAGTAACTTTTTTTATTTTATTGGAAGAAAATTCTTGATATCAGATGTGTTTCTTAACTTCAATTTCAACCTTATCCTCTTCCTTTGATATAAAGTCATCCTCATCCT
>JAFGEV010000240.1 GCA_016931385.1 Prolixibacteraceae bacterium | reverse complement strand
GCCAAAATGGGTGAAACCGAAAAATCGCGCCAGTACAAAAACATTGCCCGCGGCCTCGAAGAACAGCAACAAGAAGAAGAATAGCGCGTAGGTTTTAGCTTGTAGCTGATAGGGGAAAGGGAGAAGGGAGAAGGGAGAAGGGAGTAGTGAGTGGTGAGAGGTGAGTGGTGAAAAGGGAGAGGTGAGTCGAAGCGTAGCGGAGTCGTAACGAAGTGGAGATTTAGGATAGCGAAATCCCGCGAAGAGCTTAGCCGTCAAGCTAAGAAAAGCTTTCGTCCTTTCAGGGCTTATATTCAATGTATTGACCTATACACAGGGCGTTGCCCTATGCTATTGCTGATGCCCTTTCAGTGCATTGAATTAATGGCCTGTTTGAGCCCTGAAGGGCATTATAGCATTAGATCTAATCCTTAGCTTGACGATTATGGTCTGTGACTTCGTCGCTAAAAACACCCAACCACCTTTATGCCATTATGGTATCCACCATTTTCCCGAGGCGGTGCCACGAGCTAACATAAGCTGCCCCTACAGGGCGAACAAACAATGTTCTTTTTTATGCGGGCTGAAAGCCCAGCTTAAACCCGCCCGATGGCAACGCCTCGGGAAATTAATAATAATGCAAATCAGCGCCCTGCAGGGGCAGCTTAACAATTATCCTATAGCCCAACTTGTAAAATAAACAACTGATAACTGATCACTGAACACTTATAACTCACCCTTATGTGCCGATGTGGTGAACCCGCATAACAAAAAAAATCCCCCCTACAAAACTGTAAGAGGGATTCTGATTTATTTTTTAAACGGGTTTTCTTCAAAACTGCTCTGTTTGGTGGGGGTTTCAGACCCTGATGTAGCATCACTTTCCTGAGAAACAGGCTGCGGCGGTGGGTCATCTTCTGAAGCGGATTGCATTATCAAACTAATACAACGATCGAGTTGAAACTCACTCAATAGAGGCTTAGAATATCTTTTTTTTCCTGGTATACTCATTTCATCTATAATCAGAATACAACCTTATAATCTGCTTTCCCCTTACCCGACATGACAACAAAAACAAATAATCCTTTGTTTTGAACCGGTATAATACTCTCTGCATCGTTTGTCAAATCACCACTATCAATAAGCCTGCCATTTAAATCGTACAGATAATAAACAGGTTGTTCCAAGCCGCGAATATAGGCAATTATTTTTGAATCAGAGGTATAAACCGTCACATTTTCTTTAATGGAGCTATCCCCTCCTTCTGGTAAAGTAACGTTAGTACTGGTACTTATGATTAATTCAAACCGCTCATTATAAAAACCTTTTGTTGAAAGAGAAAAAGTATATGATTGACCGGAAGTCAGATCCACAATGTCGTCAGTATTTTTATCCTTAAGAAAAACACTTGAATTGGCTGGCAACGTTGACATTTGCAACGCCAGAGTTATGGTACCGGGAGCTTGGATGGAAAGTCCGATTGGGATGACCATATCCTGAGACGAAGGCAATCCATTCACCACCAACCTTGTAGACCCCGACAACGTATAAATCTCACCATAATTAACATTGTAACTCAAATACTTTTCTGAATCATAAATATCAGAAGCCGTATTAGTAGCATCCGGCACCAAGGCAATGGCCGTTTCATCAATATTTCCATTAAAAGAAGAAGTCAGTTTAAGTGAAGGATATTTGGTACCCGAAGCTTTCAAATAGGAAAAGGCATTGGGAACCATGGCCTCCGGGTTAAAAGTTAAAGTGCCATTTTCTGCGCCAATAGGTACCTTTACAAAAAACGACTGATGCGAAGGAATATTGTCCGGAGTTAATGGGTCCATCCCTGCAGCCAGTCCTGTCGGGTCATTGTAAGTGCCGTAAATACCTTTTTCGTTTAACCACAACCAAAATGAATCTTCAACATTACTTTTTCCCAGCAAACCCCAATTAACTCCTGTTGGATAGGGGTTTCCTACCAGGTTCCACCCCTTACCGGTTTTTGTTCGCATAAGACTGACCGGGATAACACCACTATTGGGTGTGCCACTAAAGACAATTGAACTACTGTTTTTAAAAATAAAGCCGCGCCCTACAGTAAATGGTTCGTTATCACCGATGGTCACATACGTGTTGGAGGGATTGTCGTAATACCAGGCTATGCCGGTAATTCCTGAAGAAGCCTTTGTGGCTCCTGAAACTGAGGCTGATGAGTTGTAATTCAAACTTAAACCAGAGTTTGATACAGCCTGCTCGAACCGCACGTTACTGCTATTTACATTAAGGGATCCACCTTTTTGCAAAAAGGATGCATTTACGTCCGAAGACGACTGAAGGTTAAAAATTCCTGTAATATTTAAAACACCAGTACCCGTAAGTGTCAAAACCGCGCCTGGTTCTACAATAAGATTATGAATATTTACCGTTTCATCGTCAATAACCGGAAATGCTGTTGCCGAGGCAGGAATGGTCACACTCTTAAAAGGAGCATAACTTCCGCCCATCCAGTTTGATAAATCACTCCAATTAGTAACATCACCGCCGCCAATCCATTGATTCAATTTATCTGTCTCAAAGGTGCGTGTTATTATGGAAGTACTGTTTCCATAAGCATCTGCGATAGATTGAATGGTAACAGTATAAGCTGTATTTTCCGTAAGCGCTGATAAAGGCGTAAGTGTTACAACTTCGCCATTGGCGCTCACCGTAAAAGTAAAGGGTATGTCAACTTCGCCTGCTTTTAAACTAAAATCGGTAGCATCGATGGGCTCTACACCCGGTCCAACATAACCGTAAATCATCTCAGAGAAGACAATGGATATTTCGGCATCAAGAGGAACCGTTAAATCTCCATTTGCCGGATACGACAGACCTGGTTCAATAATTGGCGCAGTACGGTCGATATCAATTCGAATAATTTC
>JAFGEV010000239.1 GCA_016931385.1 Prolixibacteraceae bacterium | reverse complement strand
CGAGGCAATAAGGGCGTACGGGATTAATCGTGACGAAATTTTCATCACTACCAAATTGTGGACCGACTCAATGGGGTTTGACCAGGCCTTAAAAGCCTACGATCAAAGCATAAAACGCCTGGGCATCGAATATGCCGACCTGTACCTTATACATTGGCCAGTTACCGGAAAATTCAAAGGGGCATGGGAAGCCCTTGAGAAAATCTACAAAGAGGGCAGGGTAAGTGCAATCGGCATAAGCAACTTTCTTCCTGTACATTTAAACCAGTTACTACCAGAGGTTGAAGTTGTACCTGCCGTTAACCAGATGGAATTTCACCCCTACCTTATTCAGCAGGATTTGCTCGATCTTTGCGCAAAAAACAACATTCAATACCAGGCCTGGAGCCCACTTATGCTTGGCATGGTTCTCGAAATTGACTTGTTAAGGCAAATTGGTACCCGATATAGTAAAAACGCTGTACAGGTTGTCTTACGCTGGGATTTGCAAAGGGGGGTGGCCACAATTCCAAAGTCGGTTAAAGAGGAACGCATTGCCTCCAATGCCGACATTTTCGATTTTGAATTAACCCCTGAAGAGATGGATGCAATAAACCAGCTAGACCGTAACCAGCGTTTTGGCTACGATCCGATGCTGGTATAGCTCAATACTATTTCTTCTTTTTTCCCCAGTAAGTAGCGAATTTATTTCTTGCCGTTCCGGCATATACAAAAGTTACACGGCGCGGTGTGGCTTCCCAGTCCACTTCGCGTTCAACACAAACCACCACGTCGCCCAGTGTCAGTTGTTTTTTTGCTGCATCGTAGCTCCAGTTGCCTGTGATTGCTCCCGTCATCGTGCCATCGGCATTCAGGGTCAGGGTCGAGGCGCTGTTTTGATTGCCATAGCTGTATTTAAGGTTTATGTGCTCCCATGTTCCCACGAGCGAATCTTTGCTTATGGTGCCCCAATCGGGTACGCCGGCATAACGTTCGGGCAGTGCTATGGGCCACAGGTTGTCGGGTTCGTCAGGCGAGGCCGGGCACCAAACAATGCGGAGTACATGCCCCATCATGATGGCATTTGACCAGGCGTTGCCACCAACATTGGCAGGCAAGCGTCCCTGCGACATGTAAAACCATTCACCGGTATCTTCCTTCTGGAAAATGCAGCAGTGCGATATACCTACCCATCCGCTGTGAAGATTAAATTTGTAGGGGTGAGTTACGATAGGGTAGCAGTCGCCACGTCCCTCGGTACAATTGCGTCCGGTGATGTCGAGGTATGGACCTTCGATGTTTTCACTTCTGACCACGCGTGTATTGTATGGTACGTCGAGGCCATCGTAGGCCATGAATAAATAGTAGTAACCATCCCTGTATATTATTTCGGGAGCTTCGCTTCCCTGCCAGCGCGATCCTGCAGTGCGTGTGGCAACTCTCACACCGTACCGGGTTGTCAGCTCACTTACACTGTTTGCCCAGGGCTCACCAAGTGCTTTGAGGGGCTTACCTGTTGTAGCATCCACTTCCAAAAGCGCGAAGCCACTGTGCCATGAGCCATAAATAAGGTAATGTTTCCCGTCAGGTGCTTCTATATAGGTAGGGTCAATGGCGTTGTAGTAAAAATACCCGTTCCAGTCATTTCTGCTTGAACGACTATAATTCAGGCCACGGTCGGATGAAGAACAGGTAACGAAACCCTTGTCGGTCCATACTGCCCCTGCTGGGTCGGTCGACTCACACATGCCGATAAAGGCGCGTTCGGTCCAGCTTCCATCGAAGTTTGAAGAAGTATTGGCTTTGCCTGTTTTGATATAGTTATCGATCACGATGCTGTAGTACATGCGCAGTTTGTCTTGTCCTCCAACGTTGACCCTGCGTACAACCGGAGCCCAGTATCCGTATCTTATGTCGTCGTTGGCAATGGCATCGAGGCCCATGCGCGAACGTATGGCATTGAGGGAGTCGGCAACCCAGGAAGGTGCTTCATAAAAAGGTCCGCCTATCCATTCCCAATTAACCAAATCCTTCGAACGTTTGCCCTGAAAATGTCCATGTCCATCGTGGGCATTGCCATAAGAAGCATCGGTGGCATACATGTAGTAATATCCTTCAAAGTAGGCAACCGATGGGTCGTGAACATTGGCCAGGTTCCATTCGTTCCGGTTTGCCCACGATGAAATTGATGAATAATCGTCGGCATAAGTTGGAATGGTGAAGTTTGTCAGGGTGTCAGTTTCATCCTCTTCGGGTTCAATGTCATTTTTTTCGCACCCTGCAAACGTTAGGGCAGTTATGCTGACAGATATAATCAGTAAATACTTTAGCCTCATTTCTATTCAATTTTTTAAAAATCCAACCACCAGTTTTATGTGTAAATATTAATTTCTGATCCTTTTGTTAATAAGGCTGAGGTTAAGGTTAAGGTTGAGTGGAATCTCAGTCTTAACCTCAACCTTAACCTAATCCTCTGTCCTGATGCTTTCCCAATGATTTTATTACACTTCGCAAATATAGCTGTATACCATTAAAAACTTCCTTATCAACATACATAATATACATCGATAAGGAAGTCACTAATTTAAGAAAATGTTTCCTAATCTAACTCAACAACCGGGCGAACAGTCCATTTTTCCAGGAAAGCAGGCCCGTTATCTTCATTCTTGTTTGCTGAGTTGCCAACAAGGTTCGGGTTGGCATTCAGCGTCGATTGAAATATCGGGAAATACTCATGTCCTTTATAGTAATACTGGAACGATGAAGCGCTGGCAGTTTCAGCGGTAAGCTCTTCGGTTGACGCTGTGCCATCGAGCTTATAATAACCATGTTCAAGCAACTGATTAAAACGACCATCATCGTAGAAGAATCCCCAACGGAGCAGGTCGATGCCACGTCCGTTTTCACAACCGAATTCTTTTGGGCGTTCAACGTTTGCGATTTGTTCGAAAAGCGCATCAGCCGATGGGAAGTTGGAAGCCTGAAGGTCTTCAAGAGCAGCACGTCGACGTACGATGTTAATGTATTCGATGGCAGCTGCAGTTGGTCCATTGATTTCATTTTCGCATTCAGCCGCACGCAGTAAAACATCGCTGTAGCGCATAAGGCGCAGGTTTACTCCACAATGCAATCCGTTGGTAATCGAACTGTAGAGGTTATTTCGTGCATTGGTGAATTTAGCGATGGATATCCCGCCCTGGGCATTGTTCGACAGGGGAGTTGCACTAATATCTGTTTGATAAACTGTATTCGAACGAGGATCTCCACCGGGATATGCTGCAGTTTTCTGGCCGGTATAGCTGTTGTATTCATCTTCGTAGCTAACCAATGTCCAGTATAAGCGGGGGTCGAGGCGGCCATCGGTACATTTCTCTTTTTTGAACAGGTTATACAACCACGGTGAGCCAGCCAGGTCGCCCCAACTACCCAATTCCTGCGAAGCATAGTTGCTTTCAACAGCGTGGCCCTGGGTTGCCTCGGGGGTTAACAGTTCTATAACCCACTCGTCGGCAGTTCCCCCTGTGCCAAAGTTCATAAATTGAACTTCGAAGAGGCTCTCCTTGTTATTTTCCGTATCTTCTTTAAAGTTGTCACCATAGTCGGCAGTAAGCTCATAATGTCCGTAAACGCCGGCGATGATGTCTTTCAAAACCGTATAAGCCTCGGTAAACTTATGACGGAACATAAGTGCACGTGCCAGATATCCGGCAGCAGCGCCACAAGTGGCACGGCCCTGGGCCCATTCGCCACCAGCATCGCGCGATGGCAGTATTTGCATGGCTTCTGTCAGGTCAGCTTCTATTTGGTCAAGCACCAGGTCTTGCTGGCTTATCCCTTCTTCTTCGGGTTCGTTGGATGCATACATGGTGTTGATGTCTGAATAAGAAGCATAATCTGTAATCAAAGGAACAGTCTGGTAATATGTAACCAGTTCATAGTAGGCCAGAGCCCTGAGGAATAGCGCCTGTCCTTTTATCTGCTTATATGAGTCATCCGACATAGTAACACCATCTACTTTCGACAATACAAAGTTGGTGTGGTTAACTGCAATGTAGAAACTGCGCCATATCCACTCGTCACCTATCCCGATTGTGCCCGGTGAATTGAGGTTGTCGTACTCTAAATACCACTGTTGGGATGAGTTCCATACTTCGTCGCCGCGAACAGCATCGAGGGTATAGCCAACGCGTGAAAATGAACCGTCCCAGCGCAAAGGGGTGTAACACGCGATAACGGCCTCCTGCAGTTCTGACTCTGAATCGCCAAAATCATAGGTGGTCTGGTTGTTCGGGTTTATAACATCGAGTTCGTCATTGCAGGCTGTAAAGCCTCCAATAAGCGCCAACATTATCAGAATAATATTTAATCGTTTCATAATGATACCTTAATTTTTGATTATATTTTTAGAATGAGAAGTTTACTCCGAACATTACGGTTCGTGGTGTTGGATACGAACAATAGTTGTAACCGGGGGTGAATGTGCCTCCGGCGAAGTCAACATTGTAACCTTTGTATTCAGACAATGTGATCAGGTTTTGAGCCGACGCGTAAACACGAACGCCGTTCAAATAGCCTCCAAACCATTTGTCAGGTAAGTTATAGCCCAATTCGATGTTGCCAATTTTCAGGTAGCTTGCATCCTGCAGGTAGCGCTCGCTGAACATATCGTTGGTGATTGAACCTGTCGATTTATATGCAACGCGTGGCACTTCGGTGTTTGTATTCTCCGGTGTCCAGGCATTTAACAAATCAACATCCTTATTGAGTATGAAGTATGAGCTGCGCAGTGTGAGGTCAACAAAATCTAAAGCTTTAAAACCTGCGGCTCCATGAGCCGAAATGTTAAGGTCAAAACCTTTCCATTCAACACGTGCATTAAAACCATAATGGATTTTTGGTATTCCGCTGCCAAGGAAAGTCTGGTCTTCGTTGGTAATTTCACCGTCGTTGTTAAGGTCGGCGTATGCAACATCACCGGGTTGTGCTCCGCTCTGATTGATGTATTGGCCTTCGGAGTTGACACGGTTGTCTATCTCTTCCTGTGTCTGGAAGATGCCTTCGTAAACATAACCATAAAATTCACCAACTTCACGTCCAACATCGGTACGGCAGTAGCCATCGGAACGGGGTTCGTCTGATACGCCCAGCTTTATTACCTTGTTGTTAAGGGTCGATAGGTTTGCAGAAATGTCAAACTTAACTGGGTTTTTATGATTGTGATAGGCCACCAGGAACTCGAGGCCCGAGTTTTCCATTGTTGCAGCGTTCATCGTTACAGTTGTGTTGGCAGCGCCTGCATTGATTGGGACTGCTACACTATACAAAAGGTCTTCGGAAGTTGACTTGTACCAGTCGACAGTAAATTCCAACTGATTGTTGAACATGCCCAGGTCAAGGCCTATGTCAATCGTTTTCTTCTTTTCCCACCTGATGGCTGTGTTTACATAGTTTGTTATTGTTGAGCCGGTAACCTTGTTATTTGCAAAGCTATAGGTGTAGTTGCCCCTCGCCATCACATCCATGTATTGGTATTCGCCAATGTTCTCGTTACCCAGTTCACCATAACTACCGCGAATTTTGAGCAGGTTGATGGTTGATTTTGACACCGGGAAGAAACTTTCGCGTTCGATACGCCAGCCAGCCGATACAGATGGGAACCAATCCCAACGGTCGTCGGAAGAAAGGCGGCTTGAACCATCACGACGGGCTGTTAATGAAATTAAGTATTTCTCATCGAAATCGTAGTTGATACGACCTATGTACGATGCCAGCACGTGTTCGCTTTCATAACTTGTTGCCGATGTTTCCTCAGCGTTGTTTACCTGCAGATAGTATGGTTCAGGCATGTTAATACCTGTACCTGTGAGCGTGTGATAGAGTTCACGTTCGAATGTCTGGCCAACAACAACGTTGATGTGACTGAGTCCGATTTTGCCATCGTAGGTTATCGTGTTTTCAATAAGTGCATCGCTATAATTACGATAGCCCTGAGTAAGGTTTTCATTGCTCTTCGACAGGTAGTTTGTTGTACTCTGTATGAACGCGGGTACAAATGTAAAGTCCTTTACAATGGTCTTACTGTAGGACAGGTTAAGGTTGTAATCCAACTTGTGGTTGCTGCTTTTTTGGCCAACCATACCTATGAGGTCAACGTTTGCCGAACCAGAAGCAACAATGCGGTCAACGACTATGTTCCTCGTCAGTAAACTATTCTCGAGCAGAACGTTTGTAACACGCAAGTCTCCATGAACATCGTCATAGTATGTGCCATAACCATAAGAGTCGTAGGTGTATTCTGATGCAGACGAAATTTTGTCGTCAAGCACCCAGGTCGATTCATCGTAAGCCTTGATGGTTGGAGGTGTAAGAAGGACCGAAGCCATTACAGGATACTGAGCACCATACAGGCCCTGTACCCATTCATTGGCGTTACTTAGGGCCATATTGTCCTGGTTGCTGTGGCTATACACGATGTTTGTTTTGATTTTGACAAACTTAACGTCCATGGTATTGTTAACACGGGCAGTGTAGCGGTCTAAGTTAGGACCTAAACCTACCATTGTTCCTTCCTGGCCAAAGTAGTCGAGAGCGATGTTGTAGGTATTGTTAGCGCCGCCTCCCGACAGGTTGATGTTGTGATTCTGACGAATACCTGTTTTGAATGCCTCATTGTACCAGTTCGTGTTTACTTCGTCGGGATTGACATATTTTGCGCTTGCAGGATCGTACCCGGCAGGAACGTCCATGCCACTGTTCTGGAATGCCATGTTAACATATTCCCCGTATTGGTATGAATCCATAACATCGTATATACCCGCCTGTACCTGGTCGAGGCCAATATAGCCCCTGTAGTCTATTTTCATGGCCTGGTTTTTAATACCTTGCTTGGTGGTGATGATGACCACGCCATTGGCAGCACGCGAACCGTAAATTGCGGCAGCAGAAGCATCCTTTAATACCTGAAGTGTTTCGATATCGTTAGGAGAGAAATCGCGTATTGTCGTTCCCATTGGCACACCATCGATAACGTAAAGTGGCGAGGTGCTTCCGAATGAACCGATACCACGGATACGCACGATAGGGTTGGCTCCTGGTTGACCGTCGGTTGTAATCTGAACACCGGCTACTTTTCCTTGAAGCATTGTTGAGATGTTTGAGTTTGATACTTTCTTCATCTCTTCAGTGTTGACAATGGCAACTGAACCGGTAAGGTCAACCTTGCGTTGTGTACCGTAACCTATGACTACAACCTGTCCAAGTTCTTTTAATTCCGACTGCAATGTAATATTGCCGAGATCGGTTTTTCCTCCAACGGTTATTTCATTGCTTATGTATCCTACAAAAGACACGATCAGCGTAGCATCTGAAGGAACAGAAAGAGAGAAGTTGCCATCAATATTGGTCACCGTACCATTGGTAGTACCTTTTTCTTGTACGGTTGCGCCTGGAAGCGATTCCCCGTTTTCGTCAACGACTTTACCTTTTACTGTAATATTATCTGTCTGATTCATTGACATCTGGTTGGCATTGCTGTTGCTTTTTGCATATACTGCCGGTACGAGCGCCAGCAATCCCAACAGGATTAAAATGGAATATTTCATAGTATATAAGTTTTTATCTTAGTGATTATTCAACAATTACGAGATAGGATCCCTCTGTTACAAGTGCACAATTCAAATCAGAACTGTCTACTGCTAAACCTTCATACTTTTGGAAATGTGTTTCGCCGCTGGCGTAAGTAACATTGTAAAGTACATTGGCAGTATTGTCACCATTATTAGTAACTGTGATGACTACCCTTGATCCGTTTATATTTGGTGTGAATATATCCCAGTTCCAGTCATTTGTAAGAACGGCTGTGGCATAGCCATCACCCCATCCGAAGTTGTCCATCCGAACTACCGCGTATTCAGTCAGGTCAGCTTTCCGCAGGATTGTACAAGGGCTGTTCCAGTTGTTTACATTGTTTGAATAGCAGTACATTGTGATTGTTTTACTCGCACCTGCTGCAACTGTATATTCATCAGAGAAAGCAGTCCACCATGCGGAAGAGTAATCGTTGGCCCCTACCTGGCTTACACCCTTTACAAGGGTTACTGTGCTTGTGGTAGTAAACGTTTCTTTTGCACCAACATAAGAAATGTTAATGGTTTGGGAACCTGAGGAAGGAGAAATGGTCTCAGGATACTCCATTGTAAGAACGCTATTGTCCAGGATAGCTTCTGAACCATCGGAATATATTGCTGCTACGACTATGCCCAGGGGTTTGAATATGATATCATCACTGCTGTAGTAATAGTAGTTTATATCGGTGGCGCTTATACTTACAACCGGATTAGTTACTTCAAGGGTGTATATTGTTGATACGGCCTGGCAGTAAGTGCCTTGCTTCGTTTTGCTATAAGCTACCGAAACTGTCTTGGTCCCAAGTGTAGACATATCAGGAATAACGGTGAATGAAATATCTGAAGAATCAACTGGTTCAAAAGATCCGTCAGAAAATGTAACTGTAGCTGTAGCATTGCCCCAGAAGTTTTCATTGCCTAACTCTACAACCGTAGGAGCGCCTTCAATGGAAATTGAAACCGGATAAACGTCTTCCACAACAGTTACTTTAGAAGGCAAGAGGTATGCTTTTTTCATTTCGAAATAGCTGCCATCACAAATTAAGAAAGCCACGATATTTTCGGTGGCAGAAACCGGTTGCTGATATGTTTGGATCAGTTCAGTGCCATTTGTTCCAACGGCAGTTGATGTCACAAATGCATTGCCGGTAGGCGAGTGATCAACTTCGAGTGTAACATATGCGCCCTGCATGGTCGTGCGGAAGTCGTTCCAGATATCACCATCTCCGTCGGTGTCGGGATAGTTATGCGAAATCATGTTTAAGGCAAAATCAGTATTGCCCCAGCCATAGGCATCAGAACGAAGGACAAAGTATTCTGCATAATCACCGGCATCGCGATCTTCCACATTGCAAATGCAAAGATTCCAGTTGTTCCAGTTATTAACACCAGTACCGTGGTTAACAAACTCCAGTACCAATAGTTTGTTTGCAGGAATGGTGAAGTAATCAGAGAAGTAAGCCCACCAGCCGGCACTGTTATCCTCCGGCCCTACTATTGCTGTAGCGATGTCGAGGTAAGTAGTGTCACCTGTATCCATTTTTGCTTTCTCAGCCGCAATTGAGTCAATCCTGCTCTGCAGGTCAGAGGGTGCATCGATTGAAAAAAGATCCAACTCCTCGCACCCAACTAATCCAATTGCTGCCAAAACAGTTGCGTATAATACGCACCTCATCAGTTTAGTTGTTTTCATAAAATTAGATTTGATTAAATTCATTATTTATAGTCTTCTAGTGAATATTTTTATAGTGAAGTTAACTTGAATTTTCAGGGCACAGATGATAATTTGCACCCTTTCATTTTCGTTCTGTTCCCGTTTTTTGGGTATTTGATGTTTCCCATCGAATGAGTCTTTTAAAGTTAAGAATTGGAAATCAATGGCTTTGGTTTGTAGAGCAGAAGCTATTTATTCCTTCTTTTGTCCGGTATAAAAGTAGAATTAACGCTTTTTAACATAGGGTATTGATGAATATTTGGGGTGGACAAATAGATAAAATATAAGGTAGCTGCATTCTATGTCAATCGTGGCCTGCATCCCGAAAAAAGCAGATAAGAAGTAAAACTGAGTAATATTTTGAAGATTATATGTTTTGTAATCTATCTTTATATGGGCGCTATCAGTTGAGGGATAAACGTGCCAGGGAAGAATTTTAGGAAATGTATATAAGTGAAATAAAAAATCCGCCCATTAGAGCGGATTGTTGTTAACGCCATATTCTTTAGCATACAGGATTATTTCCTGTGGCTTTTTCAATAAACCATTTCATTTCGTACGATGAGGGCCTTTCGATGGGTAATCCGTAAACACGGTCCATAATGAGAGAGGCCAAAACACCAAGTGACCTGGAAACACCAAACAGTACGGTGTAGAACGTATATTCCTTTATGCCATAATGATAGAGCAGGGCTCCCGAGTAAGCATCCACATTGGGCCATGGATTCTGAATTTTACCAATGCTACCTAATATTGGTGGTACAACCTCGTAGAGTTTATTTACAATGTTTACCAGTTTATCGTTAACGATGTATTTTTTTGCAAACTCCTGTTGTGCTGTAAACCTTGGGTCGGTCTGACGTAAAACGGCATGGCCGTAACCCGGAATTACGCGTCCCTGTTCAAGGGTTTGTTTTACGTAAATTTCAAGTTGTTCGTTGGTAGGTTCATCGGTTCCAAGCGCTTCAATCAATTCAAATATCCAGAAAATCACATCCTGGTTGGCATAGCCGTGTAAGGGCCCTGCCAAACCGAGCATTCCTGCGGCAAAGGAGTAATATGGGTTGCTTAATGCTGAACCAACAAGGTGAGTTGTATGTGCTGAAACATTGCCACCTTCATGGTCGGAATGAATGACCATATAAAGCCTGAGCAGCCGTTTTACTTCTTCCGAATCGTGCCCCATCATGTGGGCGAGGTTTCCTGCCCAGTCGAGCCTTGGATTTGGTTCGATATGGTTGCCATTATGAAAATTTCTGCGGTAAATGTAAGCTGCCACACGGGGCAGTTTGGCAATCAGGTTCATTACATCGTCGTAAATAAAGTCCCAGTAATATTGTTTGCCAATACCCGACCTGTATGCTTTCTGGAAAACCGACTCGGTTGCCATGCTGGTTATGGCCGCGGCAAACTGGGTCATTGGTTTTGCATTTTTCGGCTGTGCATCAATTACATCGTACACGTGTTGTGGTACATGCGAACGTGTTGACCAATCTTTTGAAATGTTCATCATATCATCATAGCTGGGAATTTCACCCAGGAGAAGCAGATAAAACAAACCTTCAGGCAGAGGTTCCCCATCAGGATTAAGGCGGGGAAGTTTCTGGCGAATTTCGGGTATGGAAAACCCCCTGAAACGGATTCCTTCGTTCGGATCGAGTTTTGAAGTGTCGGTAACCAGGCTGGGAACTCCTTTCATCCCTGATAAAACCTGTCCAATGGTTACTTGTGCAATCACTTTATCGGCATGCTCTTTTTTGAGCTTGTTGTATTCAGCGATACATTTTGTAGCTTTTTCATAAAAGCGATTCTTAATATATTCCATATTCTCTGTTTTTTATTTGATTTTCATTTTTAAATTATTATCCAGGGCTTCGAGAAATTCCTCTGTTGTAAGGTAGTGCTCAGGCTTTAATTCATAACCGTATATGATAAGCGCCAGGTCCTTGGTCATTTTTCCGCTTTCAACGGTTTCGATGCAAACCTGTTCAAGGGTTTCAGCAAAATTTACCAGTTCAGGAGTGTTGTCGAGTTTACCTCTGTGCGCCAGCCCTCTGGTCCAGGCAAAAATCGAAGCAATTGGATTGGTAGAGGTAGGTTTTCCCTGCTGGTGCATCCTGTAATGACGGGTAACGGTGCCATGGGCAGCTTCGGCTTCATGGGTTTTCCCATCGGGAGTAACCAGAACCGAAGTCATTAGGCCAAGTGAACCAAATCCCTGGGCAACAGTGTCGGACTGTACATCACCGTCGTAGTTTTTACAGGCCCAGACAAATCCGCCTTCCCATTTCAGTGCAGCAGCCACCATATCGTCGATCAGGCGGTGTTCGTATGTGATGCCGGCTTCTTCGAATTTATCCCTGAACTCGTTTTCAAATACTTCCTGGAAAATGTCCTTAAACCGTCCGTCGTACTTTTTAAGAATTGTATTTTTTGTACTCATGTATAGCGGCCATTTTTTGTCGAGGGCCTGGTTCATACAGGCACGGGCAAAACCGGTTATCGACTCATCGGTATTGTACATGGCCATGGCAACCCCGTCGCCTTCAAAATCGTATACATCGTAAAGCTGGGGAGCGCTTCCATCGTCGGGAGTATAAGTTATGGTGAGTTTCCCTTTGCCTTTTGTTACAAAATCGGTTGCCCGGTACTGATCACCAAATGCATGACGGCCAATGCATATGGGTTCTTTCCACCCGGGGACCAGTCGGGGTATATTTTTAATAAGAATGGGTTCCCTGAAAACTGTCCCACCTAAAATATTCCTGATTGTACCGTTAGGCGATTTCCACATTTGTTTAAGGCCAAATTCTTCAACACGGGCTTCATCGGGTGTGATGGTAGCGCATTTTATACCTACACCGTATTGTTTTATTGCGTTGGCTGCATCAACCGTAACCTGGTCATTGGTTTCATCACGCTTTTCGATACCTAAATCGTAGTATTTGATATCGATGTCGAGGTAGGGCAGTATCAATTTTTCTTTGATAAATTGCCAGATTACACGGGTCATCTCGTCACCGTCTAACTCTACTACCGGATTTAGTACTTTTATTTTTTCCATAATTGAAACCCCCCAACCCCCTAAAGGGGGAGCTGGGGCTGCATTTTTTAATGATTAATAATTCTATTTTTAAAAGAACGGAATTTTCAAATTTGCACTTAACTAAGTCCCCTTTAGGGGATTTAGGGGTTTATCCCCCTTTAGGGGGCTGGGGGGTGATTTGGGGTGGTTTTGCTTTTTTATCAAATTCAACGCTGAACCAGCATTAAACCACTCAATTTGTTGTTGATTGTATGTGTGGTTTACAACAATTTTTTCTTTTGAATTGTCACTGTGCACAAGTTCTATAGATATTGGCTTTCCAGTTGAGAATTCATTAAGATCAATGAAGTTGAAAATGTCGTCTTCCCGTATTTTGTCGTAATCGTTTTCATTCGCAAAAGTTAAGGCCAGCATTCCCTGCTTTTTCAGATTTGTTTCATGTATACGGGCAAACGATTTTACAAGTACAGCTTTTACCCCAAGGTGGCGAGGTTCCATGGCCGCATGTTCGCGCGATGAACCTTCTCCATAATTATGGTCGCCTACTACGATTGTGGCTGTACCGTTGGCTTTATACTGCCGCTGAACCATCGGTACTTCGCCATATTGGCCTGTTAATTGGCTTTTTACTTTGTTGGTTTCATTGTTAAAAGCGTTTACAGCGCCAATAAGGCAATTGTTTGAAATATTGTCAAGGTGTCCGCGATAACGTAACCAGGGGCCTGCCATTGAAATATGATCGGTTGTACATTTCCCTTTTGCTTTGATAAGGAGCTTAGCACCCGTTATATTTTCCCCGTTCCATGCTTCAAATGGTTCAAGCAGTTGTAGGCGCTGGGAATCGGGTTTGACGATGACTTCGATTTTTGAACCATCTTTCGCGGGTTCGATGTACCCGGCATCTTCAACATCAAAACCTTTTGGCGGGAGTTCCCAGCCTTTTGGCGGATCGAGTTTAACCTCTTTTCCATCTTCATTGATCAAGGTGTCGGTGATCGGGTTAAATCCAAGGTTGCCGCCAATTGCAAGAGCTGTGACCAACTCGGGCGATGCTACAAATGCATGTGTGTTGGGATTGCCGTCGGCCCGTTTGGCAAAGTTGCGGTTAAACGAGTGAACTATGGTGTTTTTTTCACCCTTGTCGGCACCTTCCCGATGCCATTGCCCGATGCAGGGCCCGCAGGCGTTTGCAAAAACGTTTCCGCCAATTTTTTTAAATATATCGATATAGCCATCGCGTTCAATTGTAAAACGTACTTGTTCCGATCCCGGGGTAACCGTGTACATTGCTTTGGCCTTCAGTTTTTTCTCAATTGCCTGTTCTGCAAGCGAGGCTGCCCTCGAAATGTCTTCGTAAGACGAATTTGTGCATGAACCGATAAGTCCGACTTCAACTT
>JAFGEV010000238.1 GCA_016931385.1 Prolixibacteraceae bacterium | reverse complement strand
TTTCTTGAAGAATACAAAAACAACTCAGGCACAATACGAGAAAAAGCCCTCGAAAATATAGCTTCATCGCTGGCAATTGCATCGGCTGTTAATACCGGTCACCAGCTTACCCCCGAAGAAGCGGGGCATTTAATCGATAGTCTGTTTGCCTGCAAAACACCCAATTTTTCACCCACAGGCAAACCTGTTGTTGAAATTATAAAACTGGAAGAAATTGAGAAAAAATTCAGACTTTAACCAGACAGGATGACAGGCTTTCTCCAATCTGACATTTAAAACCGTTTTGGTTCGATAGTTGTTATCTTAGAACAGAATTTAAAAATGAACTTTCGATATGGCATCAATGTTTCGTTCGCCTTTTGCTCAAACTCCGACGGTAACAAAAAACCTGATCATCATCAATGTAATCATGCTGCTTGCCACGTTCATACTTGGCCCACGAGGTATTGACCTGAACCGTTGGTTTGCATTATATTATCCGGCTTCGGAAAATTTCATGTTCACACAATTCATCACGCACATGTTCATGCATGGAGGCCTTACCCATCTTTTCTTTAACATGTTTGCACTTTGGATGTTTGGGAGGGTTCTTGAAAATGTGTGGGGTCCCCGGCGTTTCCTGATCTTTTATTTTGTTACTGGATTGGGTGCCGCAGCTTTGCATACCTTTGTGAATTACCTTGAAATTGCCCCGGTAGTGAAAGCCGTTAAGGCTTTTTCGAATACTCCTTCACCCGACTTGTTTTCGATGTTTGTAAACCAATATCAGGGAATCATAAAGAACATGGGATTCGACTTGCCGCAAATAATTGATTTTGCCGCTTCGTGGCTCGATAAACCCAATGCATCAGGATACGAAAATGAAGCCATGGCCTTTATGAACAAGCTGGTCCAGGTTAGAATTAATATTCCAACTGTTGGTGCCTCGGGCGCTGTTTTTGGCGTTTTGCTGGGATTTGGGATGCTGTTTCCCAATACACAATTGATGCTGCTTTTCCCGCCAATTCCTATCAAAGCTAAATATATGGTCATTGCCTATGGTGTTCTGGAACTGGTTTTGGGCTTGTCGATGCCGGGAAGTAACGTTGCCCATTTTGCACACCTTGGAGGGATGATCTTCGGTTTCTTCCTGATAAAATACTGGAATAAAACCACAAACACGTTTTATTAATTCTGAATTCATGGAAAAGCCTTCTATTAATATCAAAATCAAATAGCAATGGACATTTGGGGCGAAATAAAAAATACATTTAAACACGGTTCGGTCGTTACCCGTTTAATTTATTTGAACCTTGCTGTATTTTTACTGATTAGGCTTATTTATGTTTTCTTCTTCCTCTTCAAAAAGGATCCCGGTTTACTGGAGTGGCTGGCCTTGCCTTCGGATATAGGCCTGTTGATTTATCGCCCATGGACATTGGTTACTTACATGTTCCTTCATTACGACTTTATCCATATCCTTTTCAATCTTTTGTGGTTGTATTGGTTTGGAAAAATGTTCCTGATGTATTTCGACGAAAAAAAATTGCTGGGGCTTTATTTTTTAGGAGGCCTTGCAGGTGGAATATTATATGTTGCTGCATATAACCTTTTGCCTGTTTTTACTGAAAGTAGTATTCTGTTAGGCGCTTCAGCATCCATTATTGCCATTGTTATTGCCACTGCTGTTTATGCCCCTAACTATTCGATAAACCTTTTTCTGATCAGTTCGATTTTCGGGCCAATTAAACTAATCTGGATTGCAATAATATCAGTGATAATCTATGTTCTGGGAATAACAGGTTCGAACGCGGGCGGCAACATAGCTCACCTTGGAGGGGCAATTTGGGGATTTGTTTATATGCTTCAACTTAAAAAAGGAAAGGACCTCACCTCAGGATTTAATAAATTTCTATTTAACCTTGGTGAATATTTTAAGCCTAAAAAACGCATGAGGGTTACCCACAGGGGCAATTCAACACAAAGAATGACCGATTGGGAATACAACAAAAAGAAAAATATTGAAAAGGAATCGATTAACGATATTCTTGATAAAATTGGAAAGTCGGGTTACGACAGCCTGACAAAACGCGAAAAGGAAATCCTTTTTAAGATGGGCAACCGGAAAGGAAAACCCAATTAACTAATCAGCAACCAGCATCATCATTGAAACAGGAGGAACAAAAACCGAATGCGATTCGTGCCGTGAAAGGCCTTTTTCGTCGATAGCCAAGCCGTTGGCAATTTCTACCCAGGTTCTTTTTTTAACCGGGAAAATAACCGGATCGGGATTGTTGTTAAATATTACGATGATATGTTTCCATTCATCCCCGTTGGCATTTTCACCAAGTTCATAAGCAACCACCCCGGGCATATAACATTTCGAAAACTTTAAATGTTGCTGAATCATTTCAGCGTTTGTCATTCTGAATGCAGGGTGTTTCTTCCTGATACCGATCAGCGTCTGAAAGTAGCGGGTAACATACCAGAACATGGCTTTACGGCTCCAGTCAATCAGATTAATTTCGTCGGGCGAACGGTAGCTGTTCCCGTCTCCTCTTTTTGTGCGGAGCATTTCAACGCCAGCATGTAAAAAAGGAACGCCCTGTGAGGTGAGTAAAATTGCCCCTGCCAGGCAAACCATGCGGATCAATTCGGACAGTGTAGCCTCAGGCCTCGATAGTTTCAGCTTATCGTAAAACGTATAATTATCGTGGCACGAAATATAATTTATGCTTTGCCGTGGAGAAAGCGACCAGGCCCACTTGGTTGAAGCTACATAGTTATATACGATTTGAGGGTGATAAGTCGCCCCAACAATGGCATACTTTACTGATTCCTCGTTGAGGGTTTGCCCGCTGGCAAATCCCCTGCTGGCGGGGTTACCCCAGTGCCCCTTCAACGCGTCCCTGAAGTCGTCGTTAAACATGGCCACACGTTCCAGCTTTGGGGCATTCTCCTTAAGTGCCCTGAATTTCTCATCCATCGGGCTGGGGGCGGCAGCCCAACCTTCGCCGTACATTACAATCCGGGAATCGATCTTGTCAAGCACTTTCCTTATTTCCTTCATTGTTTCAAGGTCGTAAATGCCCATCAGGTCGAAGCGGAAACCATCAATATGGTACTCTTCAGCCCAGAACTTCAATGAATCGATAATGTATTTGCGAACCATAGCCCTTTCGGAGGCTATTTCGGTACCACAGCCACTTGCATCGCTGAACGAACCGTCGTAACGTTGCCGGTAATAATACCCCGGTACTGTTTGGTTAAAATACGAATGGTTAATGAGGGCAGTATGGTTGTATACCACATCCATAATAACACCCATTCCTGCCCGGTGCAAAGCCAGAACCATCTGTTTGAATTCCCTTATCCGTGTTTCACCATCAAAGGGATTGGTTGAATACGAACCTTCGGGAGCGTTAAAGTTCAACGGGTCGTAACCCCAGTTATATTGCTTTTTTTCAGGGTGAGCTTCATCAACGGTAAGGAAATCGAAAACCGGCAGAAGGTGTACGTGGGTGATCCCCATTTCAACAAGGTGGTCAATCCCTGTTTTCAACCCTTCAGGTGAAAGAGTCCCTTCTTCGGTAAAAGCCAGGAATTTCCCCTTATTTTTTATACCCGAAAATTCATCAATACTGAAATCGCGCACGTGCAATTCATATAATACCATATCGGAATAATGAGCAGGGAGAACTCGTTTATCGGATTCCCATCCGGGAGGATTCGTGAGCGAAAATTCACAGATCATTCCCCTACGTCCGTTGACTCCGACAGCGTAGGCATAAGGATCGGGTATTTCGTCCATCCAGCGTCCATCAACCATACATTGTATCGTGTAGTATGTTCCATGAAAACCGCCTTCAAGTTCATACAACCATTCCCCTTTTTCGCCACGATGCATTTCAAACACTTCAAAAGGTTCTCCCTTGAAACCATCATCATAAAGCCTGAATATTACCTTCGATGCCGTGGGCGCCCAAATTGTTATTGAGGTTTTCTGCCCGTTGCAAAATATTCCCAGCGGACTCTTATCGTAGTACGGGTATACTGAAAAATCGATATGGTTAAATTTCCAGTTCATCGGTTGCTCCTAAAAAGTGTGGGTTTCAACAAGAGAAAACGCGATCGGTAAATTCTGCCCTTTTCTATGTTTACTTCAATCCGCAACCTCGCCATTTTTTCAAGTTCGGGAAATTTTGAATAAAATGGGACAAGGGCAAGAACAATGGTGTGCTTTTTAATCCCTTCGAGAAAGAGCGGATAGATTTTTTTCCCGCCGACCCGGGTTATTACAAATGATCGTTTATTCTTAAATCCTTTGAATACAAGACTTACGGACTCAATTACAATTGATTTTGTTTGTTTGTTTGTAACTGAAAGAATGATGGTCTCGGGATGATAAACCTTGTTTTTTAAAGCCTCAACTTTAATGCTTTTAAGCCAAAACCTCGAATGCCATTTTTTTCTGACAACAGCCCAAGTTACTAGTACCATCAACCCGAGGGTAAGAAATACCCAAATGAGTTTGTACCCTTCAGGGCCAACGGTCTCGATTTGCAGAAGCATTAATGTAAAGGATGACTCCATTATTTTTTCTAATCCAATTCTGTAAAAATAGAAAAATAATTATCCAACAACGTAATGCTCATCGGCGGAATGTTGGCATGGTTAAAATTTCGGGTGAACACAAACGCAAGGGCAAAGTCTCTGACGGTTTTATCCTTACCGGGCATATATCAACCCCACCCCTGCGTGTGTAAAGGCAAGTCACCAACAAATAGTCAGGTTGAAACCTATCGGACAGGCGTTTAAAGATGGTTTCGCATATTTCTTCGTGAAAGTGGTTTTCGTTTCTTAACGATACGATATACCTGAGAAAACTTTCAGGTGCAGGCAGTTTCTGCCCTTTCATGTGCAGATAAACCGAACCCCAGTCGGGCTGAAAGGTTATTTTGCAATTGCTGCGCAAAAGGTGGCTACCCCATTTAATTTCATCAGGCATACCGGTTTCAGCCAATAATTCAGGATTTTCATTGTACACATTGCAAAGCAAATTTTCGGTTGAAAGGGAATCCTCAATAATTGTGTATTCTTCAAAACCGGTAGCATTTTCCTTGCAGGTATGGTCAAATACCTTTATTCTGACATCACAAAGCAGTAATTTTGAAAGGTCGGCAGCAATTATACCTGAAACTTCAGAAATGCCCTCTTCAGGGTCAAAGCCAAAGCGTTCCATATTAAACGAGTTGAGATAGAGTTTTAACGATTTGCTCTCGACCAGGTATTGGCTGGTGGCCGGATAAATCAACTTGAGGATGCCAACAACAGGCAAGCCGTTTTTTGTAAGGAAACTGAATTCATAAGCGTGCCAAACATCTACTCCCGAAAATGGCAGATCATTTTCCTTTATCTCCAAATGTTCACGGTTTAAGTAACGCGGAACAGCCACGAGTACCGAGGGATCGTATTTTTTCGGATAGCTGCTGCTTTTACCTAGATGGATTGCTTCGGGTTGCATAAGGGTTTTTATTGTATGTGTTTGTCTATTCGTAATGTCCTTTGCAACTAGCAATTAAGATATTGTTTTCACTATTTACTTTATATACCAGACGGTGTTCGTGTGTGATCCTGCGAGACCAATAGCCAAATTGATTAAATTTCAAAGGCTCAGGTTTCCCGATTCCTTTATATGGTGTTCTTTCTATGCTTTTTATGAGGTCTACAATTTTTCGAAATATTTTTTTGTTATAGATTGCCCAGTCGCAAAAATCCTCAAATGCTTCTTTGTCGAATACTAAGCGATACATTATTTTTTAATCAAATCGTTTGATAAAGAGTTAAATTCCTGAGATGTGAAAGCAATAACATCCTCTTTCTTTTCAAGATTTCTAATTGCTTTATTAATCCTTTTTTCGTATTCTTCACGTGTTTCGATTTTAGATAGGCCAAAATCTGAAATAGGTGTTATGGATATTTCCAAGGCATCATCGTTTTTAAACAGGGCTTTAATTTTTTTAATAAAATCAGGTGTTAACTCGCTTGTTTTTATTCGTATAATCGTTTCCATATTTTCTTGTATTTTTCAGTAAAGGTACAAGTTTTAATTTGAAATTGATTTTATATTTTGTTTACTTATTTTTTGCATTGGATCAAATTTGTTAAAATTTTCAGCATTAATTCAAACCCCAGCTTTTCCCCCAAAATAATTAATCTGCAACCTCGGGCTGTACCGCCAGCCCCTTTCAATTGCTGCCTCAACTGCCACCATACGGGTTTGTTTTAATTCATCGGGCGTGCTGCCCAAAGGCATCAAAACTACGTCATCGGGTTTCCAGCCAGTTAAGCAATTCAGAAAATCGTTTTCAATTTCTTCAATTTCGTCGTGATTTTGTACGACAAACTTCAACTGGAAATCTTTGTTATCTGAAGTTTTGCAACGATCGATAATCGATTGGATAACCTGAATATTACAACGCGTTTTCTCAAACTTTTCGGGTTCACAGGGAATAACCGCTTTGGTTTTCTGAAGCTTTTCCCTTGTGGGCACCGAGTTTTTCAATTTTGGTGAAATACTGAAGAAATCAATTGCTTCAACAAGGGATTGGTTGTACAAGGTACCGTTGGTTTCAATTGTAATATGCAGTTCCTTTTCCGCTTTTAGTGAAGAAATGAGCGCAACCAGTGCTTCGGGTTGAATGAACGGTTCACCCCCCGATACAACCAGATGGTTAAGCATACCCATATTTTGCAGGATAATTTTTTT
>JAFGEV010000237.1 GCA_016931385.1 Prolixibacteraceae bacterium | reverse complement strand
AAGTATGGTCAGTAAAACATATTCTTTCATATCAGTAAGGTTAAAAAGTTTTCTCTTCTCAAATTGTGTAAATTTTTTCCTTATTAACAAAAAAATGTTCGATTCGTTCAACAATTTATAAAATTATTTTTATTCTATCGCTTTTATTTAAATGCAATAGTTTTCATTTAAATATAAATCAATAATTAATTGTGAAATTCCGGTTAATGGTAAACTTCAGACCATGTTTGAATCTGATTCAGTTTGATCTAAGCTTTTTGCTAAATTTGGAGCATGAACTGGAATCAATTGTTATCGGTAAAGCGTTTAGGAAAACCCTCATCGGGGACTATAAACGCTGAATCCCGCACCGAGTTTCAACGCGACTACGACAGGCTCATTTTTTCGTCGCCCTTCCGGAGGTTGCAAAATAAAACACAGGTTTTCCCCTTGCCGGGAAGCGTTTTTGTGCATAACCGATTAACGCATAGCCTCGAAGTGGCAAGTGTAGGCCGCTCGTTGGGCAACATGTTATCATTGCATTTAAACAAAGCAGGTATCGCTCATCCACTGATTAACGAAATTGGTTCGGTGGTTGCTGCATCATGCCTTGCCCACGATATGGGAAACCCACCGTTCGGGCATTCAGGCGAAGATGCCATAAAAGAATTTTTCAGGAACGGGCAGGGGAGAGAGATGATTGGTGACCTTAGCCAGGCAGAAAAAGCAGATTTAACGCTTTTCGATGGGAATGCCAATGCCTTCAGGTTACTTACCCACCAGTTTAATGGGCGCAGAAAAGGTGGTTATGCCCTGACTTATACCATGCTGGCATCGATCGTGAAGTACCCTTATGAGTCATCTTTGGCAGTTAAACCGAAATTCGGGTTTTTTCAATCGGAAAAAATCTTTTTTGCAGAAATTGCCGAAGAACTTGGGCTTATTCAAAATCAAGCAGAAGGGTTAAGCTTCACAAGGCACCCTCTTGTTTACCTGGTTGAGGCTGCCGACGATATTTGTTACCAGATTATGGATATTGAAGATGCCCACAAGCTCAGAATCCTTTCTTCAGAAGAAACAAAAGAACTTTACCTGAATTTTTTCGATAGGCAGGCCGACCTGGCTAAACTTAAAAAAATTGAAAATACATTGGATCAGGTAACCGACAGGAATGAACAGATCGCCTATTTAAGGGCCGGCGTAATCGGGCTGCTTGTTAATAATTGCATCGGTGCTTACATCGAAAACGAAGAAGCAATTATGGCAGGCAAATTCAACGGGCAGCTCATGAAAGCCATATCGCCGGTTGCTTCACAGGCAATGGGCAATGTAATTGAAGTCTCGGTTAACCGGGTTTACTGCCATCCTTCGGTAATCGAAATAGAACTGGCCGGGTACAAGATCATTTCAACCTTGTTGCAACATTTTGCCGATGCAGCATTAAACAACAGCCCTTATGGTAAGAAACTGATGAAACTTTTTCCTGAACAGTACCTCCAACAAAAGCCCGACAGGAACTCCAAAATTCAGTCGGTTGTTGATTTTGTTTCCGGCATGACCGACCTTTACGCCCTTGAGCTATACCGGAAAATTACCGGGATGAATTTGCCTGCCCTGTAAGGGATGAAAAGCAAACATTTGTTAAAACCTTTATGCCATTTGGCAGGAGGTTTGAAAAAAACTAATTTCACAACCACAATAATTCATCAATCCCTGTAATTGGTACAAAGGTTTTTTTGAGCTTACATAAAAATGGAATACATAACCAACCTGCATAACCTGGAAGAATTTCAGGATTTCGACAACCTTGAATTAATAGCCAAGGAGGTAGTCGAAGGGTTTATTACCGGTTTACACCGGAGTCCCTTTCACGGATTTTCAGTTGAATTTTCGGAGCACAGGCAATACAACGAGGGCGAGTCGACCAAAAACATCGACTGGAAACTATACGGCCGCACCGAACGTGTATATGTGAAGCAGTATGAAGAAGAAACCAACCTGCGCTGCCAACTGGTGATCGATACTTCCTCTTCGATGCTGTTCCCCTACCAAAAGGGGAAAAAGCTTCAACTCAATAAGCTTACATTTTCGGTTTATTGTGCTGCAGCCTTAATTTATATGATGCGTCGCCAAAGAGATGCTTCAGGTCTGAGCCTTTTTTCCGACAAGCTTGGCTTCCATGCCGATGCCCGTCTGTCATCGGTTCACCTCGACCTGCTATATAGCCAGCTTGGTCAATTGCTGAAACCTGAAACCACCGGTTTGAAACGCACAACCAATGCCGTTGAAGTATTGCACCAGATTGCCGAAAACATTCACAAACGCTCGCTGGTTGTGATTTTCTCCGATATGATCGGGGACATTGACCCTGATGAAATATACCAGGCTTTACAACATCTCAGGTACAACAAACATGAGGTGGTACTGTTTCATGTTACCGACAAACAACATGAAGAGGAACTGGTGTATTCAAACCGGCCTCATAAATTCATCGACCTTGAAACCGGGGAAATGATCAGGCTTAAGCCCCAGGAGGTAAAAAAACAATATACACGAATGATGAAGGCGTATGTTGAAGATCTGAAACTTAAATGCGGCCAGTACCAAATCGACATTATTGAAGCAGATATCAATGACGATTTCCGCCATGTACTGCATTCGTACCTGATTAAACGGGGGAAGCTGGGCTGATATTTGTTTTCCTCCAAAATTGTACCGGGCTGCTTCAACACAGTTTTACTATCGTAAATTTTACTATTTTTATGGCCTGACAATTACAATTACTTCTCTAAACCTATTTGGAAAAATCTGGGCAGTATGGCTTGATGCCATTTTTCACTTTGTAATCCGAAACATGAAACATGAAACAATTACTTATTTTTCTGGGGCTCATTTTTCTTTTGTCAGGAAAAAATCTTGCTTTATCTCCTGAATGTAATCAGGATAATACAAATCAAAAAGGACGTATTATTCATCAAACGGGCAGTTTTATTCCACCGGACACAACCGGGATGCCCGATATTGGTTCGGTTGAATTTTCGAAAAAAATGGTACCTGGCTGGAATGTTGGCAATTCGCTCGATGCCATTGGAGGTGAAACCAACTGGGGAAACCCCAAAATTAACCAGCTCCTGATGGATTCGATAAGTGCCGCGGGATTTAAGTCGGTGCGCATTCCTGTTGCATGGAGCAAATTTTCCGACGAATCGGCTTTTACCATTCAAACTTCATGGCTCAACAGGGTAGAAGAAGTTGTTAATTATGTGCTGAATGCAGGAATGATTGCCGTTTTCAATATACACTGGGACGGCGGATGGATGCAGCCCACATATAAACAGCAGGATTACGTGAACAAACGGCTGGCTGCCATGTGGGAGCAAATTGCCATCAGGTTCCGTGATTACGACAACCGCGTGTTGTTTGCCGGAACCAATGAAGTTATGGTTGAAGGAAATTACAGTGCACCAACCGCTGAAAATGCCACAGTACAAAACAGCTTCAACCAAACCTTTGTAAATACAGTCAGAAACACAGGTGGGCGAAATACATACCGCTATCTGGTTGTACAGGGCTATAATACCAACATTAATTACACGGTAAGCTCTTTTATTATGCCTGTTGACGAAGTTGAAAACCGGCTGATGGTTGAAGTGCATTACTACGACCCATATAACTTTGCCCTGAACGAAAACAGTACGATTACCCAATGGGGGAAAAAAGCTACCGATGCTTCGAAAACCGAAACCTGGGCTAACGAATCGTATGCCAACGGACAGTTTGCCAAGATGAAAAAGAATTTTGTTGATAAAGGATTTGCAGTGCTTATCGGGGAATACGGAGCCATTTCGAGGAACAACCTGGGAAGTGAAGAACTGAATAAAGAGCACGCCGAATTCCGGAGATACTACATTGAATACATTACAAAGGTAATTGTCGAAAACGGACAGGTTCCGTTTTACTGGGACAACGGTTACACTGGCAACCATTCGTTTGGCCTATTTAACAGGGACAACGGGGCAAAAGCATTTCCCGAAATCATTCAAACGATAATGAGTGTCTGTAAAGTTTCAGAAAGTAGTTCGGAAACGCTTATGCAATTTGAATGGAAATATTTTCCTGACCCTGCAAAAGATCTGATCAACATTATTTTCAACAACAATAATCCACCGTTTTGTTTCCTCTTCAACACTTCAGGGCAAAAGGTGAAGGAAGTGAACATTGAGAAGGGACCAAATTCATTTGCCCTGAATACCCTGGAACCGGGGATTTATTTTCTGGGATTTTCTTATCAGGTGCAGAAGTTTTTGAAAAACTCTTGATCGATTAAACAAAAGAATATAGATATTTACCTTGAATAAATGTTTTAAGTATCATGTCTCCATTTCAACCCTATATATCTGCCTTTTTACTTATATCTCTAACTCTTAACGCTTTTTCTCAAAACACTGATGCCAGCTCTCTGCCAATCATAAAAATTGACACAAAAGGCCAAACGATTATTGATGACCCCAAAATTGATGCAACCATGCATCTTTACAGCAATGGCGATTTAAATGATACAACTTTTCTGAAATGCAATATTGGCATTGAAATCAGGGGGCAGACTTCACGCCTGTACAACCGGAAAAAACAATATAGTTTTGAAACCAGGAAAGACGATGGAACAAATTTAAACATTTCATTGCTGGGGATTCCCGAAGAAAACGACTGGGTGTTGGCAGCCCCTTACGATGATAAAACACTGATACGCGATGTACTCTGTTTTAATCTTTTTTCCCAAATGGGTTGGTATGCTCCTCGCACACGGTTTTGCACCTTGTATTTAAATGAAAGTTACCAGGGAATATATCTACTAACCGAAAAAATTAAGGTGGATAAAAACCGCATTGACCTGAAGAAGGGAGAACCCAACAGTTTTATATTCGAAACTTCGGCTAAAGATAAACTGCAGGCCGGCGATTATTTTTTCACAACATCGCAAGCAAAAAATATCCAGATCATTAAATACCCCAAAACCCCATCAGCCAAAGATTCATTAAGGGGAAAACAACTGTTCGATTTGTTTGAAGGGATCATTTATTCGAATGATTTCCCATCCGATTCACTTCTGAAAATAGACTCACTCGTAAACCTGCCTGCTTTTATCGATTATATTTTGCTGAACGAAGCAGTGCGAAATTTTGATGCATTTCACGCAAGTACTTACTGGTCATATCAAAAAGAAGGAAAACTGACCATAGGGCCGCCATGGGATTGCAACATTTCGATGGGGAATTCCACAAACCAGGAAAGTTGGAAATACACAGGTTTTCAGGTTCTTTTAAGAAATTATCCCCATCGCCTTTACATGAACCGTTTTTTTAAACATGAGTTGTTCAACCGATGGGCAAATCTCAGAGATTCAACATTATCTTCCAATAACGTCATAAACCTGATCGATTCACTGACAAATACCATACACGCAGAAGTGCCATACAACTTTACGAAATGGGACATACTCGGAAAATTTGTGTGGCCTAACCATTTCATCGGGAAAACCTACACCGAAGAAATTCACTATTTGAAAAACTGGCTTATAAACCGGCTCAACTGGCTCGATTATACATTTGGGCGCACACCTTTTTTTGCCGAGTCGGTTCAAAACATTTCAGGCCCAGAGAAGATAATTGTGCATTGTAACAAATCACCATGGAAACTTGAACAACATGATGGTTCAGGAAATGTTGTGCTGATTAAAGAATTCAAATGGAACGATAGCGTGCATGTTGCAGAAAGCATTTCGGGCAGTGAGCCACAAAAATTTTTGATAAAAGTTGAAAATGACTCCGCTGGTGTCAATTCCCAGCTGATTTTTACTTTTTAATTTTGAAAACAACTGTTTTTAACGAATGACTTTAAAAAAAGAATTCCTCTTCATTCTGTTTTTCAGGAAAAAAAAAGGAGGAAATTATCAAATTTCCTCCTGAATAAACTACGAAATCTAATCTGACTGCTTATTTCAGATGCTTCTCCTCTTAAATGATCAGGAAAATTATTCAGATGATTAATTTTAATGAAGCCATGACATCAATTACTTTTCACTAATTCAGTTTAACCTTTTCTTTATTTATGGTAACATTTTCAAGGGTTATGTCTTTTGCATATTCGATGATCCATTTGTTTTCTACTCCCATAAAATCGGAATCAGAAACATGAATGCCCGATATGCAGTCATTATCCTCGATACCTTCAAGCAAAAAAGCATATTTTGCTTTTGCACATTTAATACCGGTTAGGTGAACATTACGGACAACCGGATATATGGTATCGGTACCTTCCTTTCTGATATCATAATTGCAATTGATGCGAAGGACCGATTCTTTAACTTCTCCAATGGTGATGTTTCTGACAAAAATGTTTTCAACAACCCCGCCTCTGTTTGAGTTGGTTTTTATCCTGATAGCACGGTCAAGCTCTGGACTGTCCATATTACATTCTTCGACAAATATATTTCGCACACCCCCTGAAATTTCACTACCAAGCACAACACCGCCATGACCGTTTTCCATCTGACAATTCCTCACAACAACATTTTCGGTGGGGATATTCAGCTTCAGCCCATCGTTATTCCTCCCCGATTTTATTGCGATACAGTCATCACCGGTGTTAAAGTAACAATTTTCGATGAGTACGTTTTTGCACGATTCAGGATCACATCCGTCGTTGTTAGTACCCAGACTGTTAATATGAATGTTTCGGATTATGATATTTTCAGAAAGTAGCGGATGGATAATCCAGAAAGGTGAGTTTTCGATGGTAATGCCTGACATCAAGATATTCCTGCAATTGTAAAAATTAATAAATTGCGGCCTTAAATAGAACCCTTCGCCCATTATCCTTTCTTCTACAGGTACGTTGTTTTTATTGTATTCGTCGAGTTTTGGCCTTGCGTGAGGCAATAGCTGGCTGGGGTCTCCTTCTTCCCATCCATATTCTTTACGGCCTTTCCATTTCCACCAATTTTCGTTTGTAGCATTCCCTTTCAATAAACCCTTACCTGTAATGGCAATGTTTTCCTTTCCGTAAGCATATATAAGCGGTGAATAATTATAGCAGTCAATCCCTTCCCAACGAGTTAGAACAACAGGAAGATAATCAGCTGGATTTGTTGAAAATGAGAGCACGGCATTTTCCGAAAGAACAAGGTTCACATTCGACTGAAAGTGTATCGCACCCGTGTAAAAAACGCCCTCGGGCACCACTACCCGGCCGCCTCCCTCGCTGCTGCATTTTTCGATGGCTTTATTAATTGCTTCGGTCGAAATAAAGCCTTCCCCTGCTTTTGCTCCAAAGTCGGTTATGGTGTATACCTTATCAGGAAAAACAGGCTCAACAATCTCAGAAACAATTTTTTCGGCCTTTTCCCAATTTTTGTCAACGGCGTTAACTTGTGAACAACATGCAAAAAAAGCAGGCAAAACTGAAAACAACATGCTTATCGTAAGGGCGTTACTTACATTTTTCGGCAAAGATATTTTCATAAGTTTCAAGTTTATTATTTCAAATTCTTATCCTATGCAATTTTAAGACTATATGGCTTTGTTGGTCGGCTACAAATCATTTGAAAAGGGGGGGTATTTTGTTTTTGTGTAAATTCATTCATTTTTTGAACAAATTGAAAGGCAAATAAAAAACGGAGAAAGCCTCCGGGAAATATGTTTGAAATTTATTCATATTTCATAATCTCAAATCCCATTTCCATAAAGTCTCTATAAGATTGGGCCAAGTGTACCTCAGTTGCCGGCTATCGGCATCTTAACATAAAAGGTTGAACCTTTCCCTTCTTCCGATTCGAACCATATTTCACCGCCAAAACTGTCGGTAATGTTTTTGGTAATGGCCAGCCCAAGCCCGGTGCCGCTTGATTTTGTGGTGAAGTTGGGCATGAATATCCGTTCTTTCAGTGTATCTGGTATTCCTTTACCGTTGTCGGAAACTTCAATAACCGCATGGTTTTTATCCCTGTACAACGAAAAGGTTATTTTCCCTTCACGATTTTCGGGCATAGCCTGCTGGGCATTTTTTATCAGGTTGATCATGGCCCTTGAAAATTGTTCCCTGTCGGCATTTACCACGATGTCTTCAGCGCCTTCGAACCGGGTTTCAAATTTGCAATCGTCGGTGTAATCGTACAGGCCAACAATTTCTTTCAACTTCAGCATAAGATTAAAACGCTCGCTGTGTGCACGGGGCATTTTGGCAAAATTTGAAAACTCGGTAGCAATGGCCGAGAGGTTGTCGATTTGCTCAATCAGGGTTTTGGTAACCTTCTCGAGGGTTTTTTGATATTCACCGCTCCCGTCAGGCTTTGAACGTTGCAGAAACTGAATATTCAGTTTCATCGGGGTCAGCGGATTTTTAATCTCGTGTGCAATTTGCCTTGCCATTTCGCGCCATGCAGTTTCCCTTTCCGACCGCGCGAGCAAATCGGCGCTGGCAGCCAGTTCTTCAACTTTGTTATTGTATTCGGTAACCAGGGCGCCAATTTCATCGTTCGATGTATATCTTATAGGCAAAGGGTTTTTCCCAAGCTGCACACTTTGCAGGTTGTCGCGGATCAGTTTCAGCGGACCGGTAATTTTGGCAGAAATAAAGTAGGCTACCAGAATACTTGCCAGCAACAGGAACACGTAAATATTAATGAATGCCAGAACGAAGGTTGTAATTTGCTGGCTAAACTCTTTTTGCTGCATAAAATAAGGCAGGTTTAGGTAGCCTGTTTCTTCTCCCATTTCGTTCAGCAATGGAATATAAGCCGAAAGAAACTTCATTTTAGAAATATTCTCGTTATGAAGGTACCTGGGTAGCCTGAACAGGGCCATATTCATCAGCGCTTCTCTGTTCATCATTGGTGAAATCAAGCCTTTTTCAAATATCTCGGGGCGTGAGGTAGCCATAAGGTTCCCGTTAAGGCTGTACAAATGAATATCGGTACGGAAAACATCCGAAAGGCGGATCAGTTCATAGTTAAGGTATTCTTCATTCCCGATAACCGGAGTCGGCATTTTGTCAAGAAGGGTTTCAACCTCAATCGAAACCGAGTTCATTCTTTCAATGAGTTCCTTCTGATGGTTCGACCGGTATTGTGTGACAATATAGAATATGGTGCCTCCGCCGATTATGAGCAGAGAAACAAGCACAATTCCGATTATTGAATACTGAATTTTTATTTGTAACGATTGTTTGTTTTTCGGGAACAATTCATAAGGACGGGCTGCAACATTCAATAATGAAACAAGAATAAAAAAGAAAATAAAAAAATAAGGAAATGCGATCATGTAGTCGTAAAAAGTTGCGTATTTACGGCTCACAATAATAAAGTTACTATCGGCAAAGCCGTATATGCAGTGGTCGTAACCGTTCCATTTCTGAAATAGAATGCCTTTATTTTGCAGGTTATATGTTTCGGATGAAAGGGCGTACACAAATTTACCTCCCCTGTCGACCAACTCTCCGTTGCTATATTTTGCAAAAGAAAACTGACTTATAAACTTATTTTCAAATGAATTTTGAGGGATCAACAATTCGGGAAAGCCCGCTCCCTCGGACAATAGTTTTGAATTCAGCTCGATGTAAAGATTAACCGGGTACTCTCTTTCGAATATATATTTTCCAAAATAGGTAATACGCCCGTTCGAGTTATCCATAAAATAGAAGTTTGTTCCCTCAATGGCACCTCCTTCATTTTCGATCATCTCTTCGAAAAAAGGGAAACACGGTCGGGTAATATTCCCCGGCTGTATAAGCAGGCTATCGGTTTCATAACAAATGGTTACCTGAAAATCGTACTCCCTGAAATATCCGTCGAAATGATTTTTTCTTAGGTACTCGTCAATGTTTTCAAAAGGGGGCAGCATGATATTTTCAAGCAAAGTGTCGATCTTTATCCCTTTATCAATATCGTGCAAAAAAAGTTCGGCGGTAGGGTCATGTTCAGCCGACAGGTTAATGGCCATTGTCTCCTGCACTTCATTTTCGTGATGCTCAACAAACCTGAAAAGCAGCGAAATAGAAAAAAGAGTAAAAAGAAAAACAACAATAACCGTGAGCGTTAACCTATGGGATAAAACCCCCTTTCGGTTCACCAGAATACACGTAGCAGAAATGAAATAGTAGAACATGTTCAGCCTGATGTCTTTTTCGACATCGATAAAATAGCAAATAACTGTAAGTGCAATGAATACGATGGACAAAAGAAGAAAAAACCTGCCAATAGAAATATGTTTCCTGAATACCTGGATAAATTTTAGTGCTGTCAACAAAAATGCAAGCAGCAGGAAGCCAAGCGCCAAAAATCCGTAAAAGCTATAAACATTCAACTCTTCAATACGGTACACGGCAAACGAAATGCCTGAATTCATGACAAGGGTAAAAAACAAAAAGCGGATATAAATAAAGAAAACGCCAAGCAAAAAGAACCCTGTTAAAAGGCTAATTGTGTTGTATACAGAGCCGGATTTAATTTTATAGGAAAGGTCGAAGGTCCTGTAAAAAAGAATTGCCCAGTAAAATATCAACAAACTAAAGAGCAGGAAATTTCCAAGCGAAGGCCAGAAAGAAGTAAATGCAAACCACTTTGGGGAAAACAGACTGAGCTGATAAATGCAGAAAGGGATTTTGAAGTAATTCACAAGTAAGTATAAGCCCGATAAAACAACAAACAGGGCAACAAGCTTCAGTAAAGGGAAGCGATGAAGGAAATGGGCTGAAATCCGGTAAAGTAGCCAAAGAAACATTAACAAAGCCAGAAGATATAGCAAAACGGGAAAAAAAAGCATGGGGTACACGCAATTGATAGTACCGGGTTTTACAGCAAACAAAAACTCATTATCTGAATCGAAAACAGGATGGGCATCATCGGAAATTTCTTCCTGAATTTTGTAATCAACAGGAAGGTTGAAACCTTTTGCAAACCGATTGTTCAGAAAATCATTATCAATCGGGTATTCAAATTTGATCAGGACAAGCGAATGAACCAGCAAATCGTTTCCCTGGCTGACAGAATGCAAGTACCAGCCATTTGGCAACTTTAATAAACCGGCTTTAAGGTTATATCGCAACTCAGGAAAGGCGATAGATTGGTCGCTCCAGTAAATGATCGAATCTTCATGTGTAACAACTATACCAATTCCTTCATCTTTAAAAAGGCTTCCTTGCCATAAAGTTTCGAAAAAATGATTGTACCCTGTTGAATCTGAAGGATTGATATTATTTGAGATTTTTGAAATAATGTCATTTGCCTTTTCCTGTTTTTTTATAACCTGCTCGTTAAAATTATCCAACATCCCCAGCTTATAGTTTTCACTGAACAAAATCTTTTCAGCAATAACCGATAACCCCAGAAACACTGCCAGTAACACAATAGGTGTACGTATATATTGTAAAAGCTTCATTAACTTTTCTTTTATTGATGATGATAAGGTTCTCCTTTAATGATGGTCATTGCCCTGTAAAGTTGTTCAATAAAAATAAGCCGTACCATTTGGTGTGAGAAGGTCATTTCCGACAGTGAAATCCGATCACTGGCTTTATTATAAACTTCATCAGAGAACCCATACGGGCCACCAATTGCAAAAACCATGCTACGGGTACCGGCTACCATTTTCTTTTCAATGTAACCTGCAAAACCAGCCGAAGAAAAGCTTTTCCCTTTTTCATCGAGCAATATGAATTCATCGGCAGGTTTAAGGTAATTAATCATCAATTCCCCTTCTTTCGTTTTTTGTTGTTCCTGCGTGAGGTTACGGGTATTTTTCAGCCCGGGTATAACAAGCTCTTCAAAAGAAATATAGTGCAATAATCGTTTTCGGTAACCTTCGATCCCTATTTGAAGGTAAGCAGCTTCGGTTTTACCTGTTTCCAGAAGGGTAATTTTCATCGTCGTTTGAATGGTTGATTAAATATGAGGTGAATTTACAAAATAATTTTGCACGCTTTTTGCATAACTTCTGCTTCTGAAAATTTCAGTATTATTTTTGATATTTTAAAAAATGAACAGCAATTTTAATGATTAATGTGTAATTTCAGCGTTGAAAACCTTTGGTGAGGTAAAATTTCAAAATACGAACAGGATGGGTAAGAAATTGATATATACGTTTGTTTTTGTTTTCGGATTTCTTTTTTCAGGTAATTATGCACAGGCTCAGATCCCTGAAGATATTATTATCAGCATAAAGGCAGGCAACTCGGCAACCCTGGCCAGGCATTTCAACCAAAACGTTGAACTGGTTGTACTCGAAAATGAAAATGTTTACAGCAAGGCACATGCCCAGCAGGTTATACAGGATTTTTTCTCGAAAAATAAGCCGGTTTCTTTTTCCATAATCCATAAAGCCGACAAAGGTGATTTAAACTATGCCATTGGCACACTAAAAACCGAAAACGGGCAATTCAGGGTTTATTTCCTGATTAAAAAAATCAACAATGTATCTTTCATTCACCAGTTGAGAATAGAACAGCAGTCGAAATAAATGGCATCCTGGTAATTGTAAGCACTAAAAAACACGATGAATTTTTTCAAAAGGTGGTACAGGTTCAGGCTTCAGCGTAAGTTAATCCCTTTAATACGCTGGGCACAAAAGGTAACGTTGCCCGGCTTCGACAAAATTCCCATTTACGATGTTGGCATGTTTTTTTTAAAAGGCTTAAAGAACGGCGCCATAACAACCCGGGCTTCATCTGTAGCCTTTAACCTGTTCCTTGCCATGTTCCCGGCTGTAATTTTTATTTTTACCTTAATCCCCCTTATCCCTGTTGAAAATTTTCAGGTTGAACTTTTGTTGATGATCGAATCGATCGTACCCGAAAGCGCCTATGAGGCCATTCAAAAAACCATCGAAGATAAGGCCATTCAAAAAACCATCGAAGAAATCATATTTAAACCACATGGCGGGCTTCTTTCTTTGGGTTTTGTTTTGGCGCTGTATTTTTCAACTAACGGGATTGCATCGCTTATTCAGGGTTTTAATGCTTCGGTGCATGTAAAGGACACACGTAGCTGGATTGAAGTCAGGGCCATTTCAATTGTACTTATACTTATCATTTCATTGTTGGTAACAATTGCAATTATATTGATCACTTTTACACAGACCTTTCTGAATTTTCTGGTCGACAAAGCAATTATGGATAAAAACATCACTTACTACATGGTAACGCTGGGCAAGTGGTTTGTAATTGTCGGATTATTTTATTTTGCTTTTTCATTTTTATACTTCCTTGGACCTGCACGGAAAAGCAAGTACCGTTTTATTTCGGCAGGGAGCTCGCTTGCAACAGTTTTATCTATAGTAGTTACACTGGGCTTCAGTTTTTATATCGACCATTTTGGCAGGTACAATGCCCTTTATGGTTCAATAGGGACAGTGCCGGTCATCATGCTCATGATATACTTTAATTGTGTAGCGCTAATTGTAGGTTTCGAACTGAATATCGGCATTGTAACAGCACGAAGGATGACGAAAGAGAATACATAATTTGTCTTAAAAAGCAGGGGCCCCGTACAACTGCAAGCAGTTTCAGGAAGCCCCTTATGCTTAATCTGGAATTAGTGTTAACGGGAACACGATTAAGCAATCTTTAGAACTTTTTCTGATATATCATTTTTGATAGTAAATGACATAATTATTGAATCGGGGTTGCAGAAGATAACATGATTAAAATTCCAAAATGTAAATTCCAAATTCCAATCCAGAAAGCAATCAGGGCTTCAGCGACAGTTTGTGGGCAAGCAAATTCCAAAAAATTGCCTTTGCGCCTCAGCGGTTTTTCCTGATAACCATCATTCCGTCAAGCATCGGGAACAGCACATTTTCAACACGGGAGTCGGTGTTTACCCGCTTGTTGAATTCAACAATGCCGCGGGTTTGCGGGTCGTTCTGTTCAGAGAGGTCAATTACTTTCCCATCCCATAAAATATTGTCGGCAATGATGTAGCCCCCGGGTTTTACTTTATCGAAAACAAGGTTGTAGTATGCCGGGTATTGCCGTTTATCGGCATCGATAAAAACCAGGTCGAATGTTTTTTCGAGTTTTGGTACAATTCTGAAAGCATCGCCATAATGACAAATGATCTTATTGGTCAGACCTGCTTTTTGGATGTATTTCGAAGCGATTTCTTCAAGCTCATCAAGTTGCTCTATGGTATCGATTGTTGCATCGTTTCCAAGTGCAAACCCCATACTGATTGCCGAGTAGCCGGTATAAGTACCCAGCTCGAGGATTCTTTTCGGCTTAATCATTTTACAAAGCATATACAACACTTTACCCTGTATATGCCCCGACAACATCCTTGGGTGCACACATTTCAGGTTGGTTTCCCTGTCGAGTTCTTTCAATAAATCCTCTTCGGGCATGGTATGCTCCAAAACGTACCGGTTTATGTAAAGGTCAAAGTCCATTTCAGAGATATACTAATGTTGACAAACGGTTTTTGTCGAGTATCTGGTTTGCTGTTTCCAGGATGTTTTCTGCAGTGATGTTTTCAATCTTTTTAAACACCATTGGCAGTGTGTCAACTTTATCGAAATACAGGTAGCTGCGGCCAATGGTAAGCATGAGGTCTTCTCGGTTTTCGTTGGCAATGGCCAGTTGCCCGATAAGCTGTTTCCGGGCTTTTGAAAGCTGAAGGATTCCCATTTTCTGATTTCGCAGTCTTGCAAACTCGGATTCGACCAGGTTAAGCGCCTTGAAAAGGTTTTGCTGTTCGGTGCCAAAATACACCATAAAAATACCGGTGTCGGTGTAGGGTGTGTAGTTGGCTTCAATGTTGTAAGCCAGCCCGTTTCGCTCACGCAGGGCCATGTTCAGCCGCGAATTCATCGAGTTGCCGCCCAGTATGTTGTTCAGCAACACCAATGGAAGCCTCATTTCGTGCTTCAAATTATAGGCCTCGGTACCAATGATGCAATGCGACTGAAATGTATCTTTTGAAATTTGCTTTGTTTGTGGTTCATACCCAAGATATTTCTCCCGTTTGCGGGTAAGAGTGCTTTCCGAAAGATTTTCAAAATAATGGCTTACCAGTTTTTGAAATTTTTCAGATTTAATTTTTCCCACCGAGCAAATCACCATTTCAGATGTTTGGTAATTGCGGGCAATAAACTGTTCGATTTTTTTCTTATTGAATGACCGGACAGTTTCAGGTGTTCCCAGAATATTCCTGGCGATGGGATGGCCATCGTAAATTAATTCTTCAAAATCGTCGAAGATCAAATCCGACGGGGAATCGTTGTATGAGTT
>JAFGEV010000236.1 GCA_016931385.1 Prolixibacteraceae bacterium | reverse complement strand
TGGGAGGCTTCAGTAACTGCTTTTGGAATAGAAGGGAGCAACATTGCGAAACTTGAATTATCGGGAATGCCGCCTTTGAACCTTGGCAAAAGGCTGGAATTTCTGATCAGCTATCCCCATGGCTGCGTTGAACAAACTACTTCAGCCGTTTTTCCACAGTTGTATCTTCCCAAATTGATTGAACTTTCGGAAGAAGATCGCAGTAAAGTAAGTTTCAATATTGAAAAAGGAATAGAAAAATTACAACGTTTTCAAACTTCCGACGGAGGATTCAGTTATTGGCCTGGTTCTTCTTATTCCACCGATTGGGGAAGTTGTTATGCAGGCCATTTTTTACTCGAAGCTGAAAAAGCCGGGTACCTGGTTCCCGGAAACCTGAAAAATAACTGGCTGGGATATATGCGGAGAAGCGCTTCCGATTTCTCAGGCAACCAGAGGTATTCCTATTCCCGGTATACCCAGGCTTACCGTTTGTTTTTACTTGCCAAAGCCGGCGAACCCCAAATTTCGGCAATGAACCGTTTGCGGGCTGAAAAAGACCTTGACAATCAAACAAAATGGCTGCTGGCAGGCGCATATTCCCTGGCAGGGATGAAAGAGGCTGCCTATAACCTTATCGATTTCAGGAACATGAAACCTGATAAGTCATACGCCTATTGTTACGGATCGTACCTGCGCGAACAAAGTATCATGTTGCAAACGCTGGTGGTTTTGAATGAAATTGACCAGGCATCGAAACTTGCCATGGATATTTCCAAACAACTATCGGCTCAAACATGGTACAGTACACAAAGTACGGCCTATGCCCTTGTTGCATTGTCGAATATGGCACAGGCAACTGGCGCTGATAAAACAATGGAATATCGTTTAACATTGAACGGAAAAACCGAAAAACAAAAGAGCAAGGATTACATTCAGCAAATTCAGCTTAACTACAACGATAATGGAAACGCAGGCCTGAAAATTGAAAACACTGGCGAAGGAACTCTTTTTATCAATCTATCGAACGAGGGGGTTAAGGCTGGAGTGGATGCCGGATCGGAAGAAAAAGGTTTGCAACTGGCTGTTGGCTATTTCGACAAGAAGTTTAATAAAATTGATCCTGAAACGATAAAACAGGGAGATGATTTCATAACCAAAGTTTCGGTTTACAACAAAACGGGAATAAGGGTGAGCGATGTTGCTTTGAACCAGCTTTTCCCGGCAGGTTGGGAAATCGTCAATTCACGGTTGTTTGAAACAGCTAGCGGTTCACAGAAGAACAGCGCCTTCGATTATCAGGATATCCGCGACGACAGGGTATATACCTATTTTGGCCTCGGCGGGTACGAAACCAAAACGTTTATTATTCATCTTAATGCTTCGTACGTGGGTGAATATATCCTTTCGCCGGTTACCTGCGAAGCGATGTACGATGATTCGTATTTTGCCAAAGTGCCAGGTCAAAAAGTGAAGGTTGCTAAAGAATAAAAGTTGGTGAACCGTTTCTTTAAAAAAATAGTAAAGTCCCGGAGGAGATGGTTTTTCGTAACCATCTTTTCCGGGATTTTGGTCTTTCTGATCATCCCCGTTCCCCGTTTCGACGATCCCTCATCAACAGTGGTTTTTTCTGCTGAAAATAATCTTCTTGGGGCCCGTATCGCGGGCGATGGCCAATGGCGTTTCCCTAAAACCGATTCTGTCCCTGAAAAATACGAAACTGCCCTTCTGGCATTTGAAGACAAGTGGTTTTATTATCATCCCGGTATTAACCCTGTTTCGCTAGCCCGTGCTTTGTGGCTTAATATTAAATACAGGCAGATAGTAAGTGGTGGGAGTACCCTCACGATGCAGGTAGCCCGTTTGTCGCGGGATAATCCGCCAAGAACAATTGGCAGTAAATTGCTTGAAATGGCAATGGCCCTGAAACTGGAATTGCTCAGGTCGAAAAAGGAGATTTTATGCCGGTATGCTTCGAGCGCACCTTTTGGGGGAAATGTCGTTGGTATTGATGCTGCATCGTGGCGGTATTATAACCGGCCGTCATATACATTGTCGTGGGCCGAGGCGGCTACACTTGCCGTGTTACCCAATGCCCCGTCGCTAATTTATCCCGGCAAAAACAGCGCTGTTTTAAAAAAGAAACGTGATGGCCTGCTTTTAAAATTACTGTCGCTAAACAAAATAGACTCATTGACCTTCCGGCTCTCAATTGCAGAATCGTTGCCTTTACAGCCGAAGCCCCTTCCTGCTTTGGCCAGCCATGTTGTTGAGAATATGGCAGCCGGTTTTACCGGGCAAAATGTTAAAACAACCTTATTGTACGATCTACAATGCAGGGTTGAAGATATTGTTGCCCGGCACAATCGAGAAGCATCTCAAAATGATATTCACAACTTTGCAGCGCTGGTTATCGATATTGAAAGTGGTAATATACTGGTTTATGTTGGAAATGCACCCGATCCGGGAAACCTTCACGGGGGAATGGTAGATGTTGTTACGGCTCCACGAAGTACCGGAAGTATTTTAAAACCTTTTTTATACGCTGCCATGTTGCAATATGGTGAGATATTGCCCAATACATTGGTAAAAGATATACCGATTAATTTCTCGGGTTATGCCCCGAAGAATTTCGACTTTTCTTATTCAGGGGCAGTACCAGCATCAAGGGCGCTCAGCCGGTCATTAAATGTTCCGGCAGTTGAAATGCTGGTTCAATTTGGCGAAGCCCGTTTTCTGGATGTTTTAAGAAGTTTTGGTTTTACTACATTTAAATATCCTGCCGAACATTACGGATTGTCACTTATTTTGGGAGGGGGCGAAGCAACCCTGCTTGAACTTGCAGGTGCTTATGCATCAATGGCCCGGGTGCTTCTTCATTATAATGAATATGGCGGGTATAACAATTCCGACTTCAGGTTGCCATCAGTGATACCTTCTTCAAACGAAGACCGGGCAACATGGGACGATCAGCCCATCATCTCAGCCTCATCAGTTTGGTTCACCTTAAGGGCATTACAACAGGTAAACCGACCGGATGAACGCAGCGGATGGTGGAATTTCAGCTCATCAGGAAAAGTTGCCTGGAAAACCGGTACAAGCTTTGGGTTCAGGGATGCCTGGGCTATTGCTACCACTTCCAGGTATGTTGTAGCTGTATGGGCAGGAAATGCAAGCGGTGAAGGCAGGGCCGGGTTAACCGGATCGAAAATTGCTGCGCCTGTCCTTTTCGATATACTTGACCTGTTGCCCAAAGATACCTGGTTTGAAAAACCGCTTGATGAAATAACCACGGTTGAGGTTTGTTCCGAGAGTGGTTACATTGCATCGCAATTTTGTCCGGACAAGGTAAATGTAGAAATTCCTGTTTCAGGGTTAAAAACAGGAGCATGTCCATATCACAGGATTGTTCATTTGAGTAAAGATCGCCTATGGCAGGTAAACTCCTCATGTTACTCTGTTGCTGAAATGGTTCAGGATTCCTGTTTTATTTTACCGCCAGGAATGGAATGGTATTACCGGAAATTACATCCCGGATACAACGTTTTGCCCCCCATATTTGAAGGCTGTGAGTCGCCTGAGAACTATCCAATGATCGAATTAATCTACCCACGAAATCTTTCAAAATTGTATGTGCCCTTAGAAATGAACGGTGAGCGGGGGCGTATTGTATTCGAAGCCGCACACCGCAATATGGGAACCCGGATATTCTGGCACCTCGACGAAACATTTATTGGTGAAACCGACCATTACCACCAGATGGCATTGTGCCCTGCTCCCGGAAACCACACATTATTGCTGGTTGATAAAGATGGGAATACTTTGAAGAAGAAGTTTTTTATTGTTACGGATGTGCATCGATAAATATTTATAATTCAGTTTCTTCTACTAAAATTTTAATGAATAACTTACACTTGGCATAATGGGGAAATAACTTTGTTGCATTAACTTAACTCCGCCATTATTATCGCTTTCATAATAATAGAAATAAGGATTTTGCCTGTTGTAAATGTTATATATTGAAAAATTCCAAATCCTTTCTGTTTTCTTTCTCTTTTTCGTGTAAGTTAAAGCTAAATCGAGGTGGTGTACTGACCGCATTCGCACAGAATTAATATCTCCCCAATG
>JAFGEV010000025.1 GCA_016931385.1 Prolixibacteraceae bacterium | reverse complement strand
GTCGGCGGCAAAGCGCTCCAGGTAGCCAATCGCAACAGGTTCTTTATTGAGTTTAAGCGTGTAAAAGCATTTTTCTTCACATTGTTTTTCCTGGGGGCAAACCCTTCCGCATACTGCCGGCAGGGCGCTGGTGAGTTTCAGGGTTGAGGCAGCTTTGCCCATTTCGCCCCGTTCAATGTTCTTAATAAATTCAGGAATGTTAATCAGCACAGGGCAACCCTCAATGCAGGTTGGGTTTACACAGTCCATGCACCGCGAGGCTTCAAGCTTTGCCTGTTCTTCGGTGAGGCCAAGATTAACTTCAACGTTTTGGTATTTTACCCGTTCTTCAGGTTCAACTTCGGGCATTTTTACCCTGGGTATTTCGGTCCTTTCTTTACCTTTTATTTTTTTGCGAAGTTCGGCACGCCATTCCTGGTCTCGCCTTTCTTTTAAATAGTCAGCTAAGGTTGTCATGCAAAATAAATTAACGGTTCATGTATTCCTGGTAGGCTTTTTTTTCTTCATCGCGGTAACCACCCAGGCGCATCAGCATTTCGTCAAAGTCGATCTGATGTGCATCAAACTCGGGGCCGTCAACGCAGGTGAATTTTGTTTTTCCGCCCACTGTTACCCTGCAAGCTCCGCACATCCCGGTGCCATCGACCATGATGGAGTTGAGGCTGGCCTGGGTTGGGATCTCGTATTTTTTTGTGAGCAGAGCAGTAAATTTCATCATGATGGCCGGGCCTATGGCAATGCATTCATCAATTTTCTCACGGTTGATTACTTCTTCGGCTCCCTGCGTAACCAGTCCTTTTTTCCCATACGATCCGTCATCGGTCATAATGATCACTTCGTCGGACCATTTTCTGATTTCATCTTCAAGGATGATGAGATCTTTCGAACGGGCGGCCAAAACTGAAACAACCCTGTTTCCTGCTTTTTTGAAACCTTCGACAATAGGCAGCAAAGGCGCAACGCCAACACCGCCGCCGCAGGCGAGGACAGTGCCTACCTTATGGATTTCGGTTGCCTGCCCAAGCGGGCCAACCAAATCGTGCAACGAATCGCCCACTTCCATTTTTGCAAGTTTCTCGGTGCTTACACCAACTTTTTGTGCAATCAATGTAATGGTTCCTTTTTGTTCATCGGCACTGGCAATGGTAAGCGGTATGCGTTCACCTTCCTTCGAAATTCTTAAAATAATAAAGTTACCTGGTTTACGTGCCTTTGCAATCAATGGCGCTTCAACAACCAGTTTGACAACATTTTCGGAAAAAAACTCTTTCTCAACAATTCGGTTCATTGATATTATTTATTGACTTTATTTTTTGAAGCTACAAAAATAAGATCATCTTTTTGCTGCCAATCTTTTTTTGAAATTTTTTATTCTTTTTTTTGCTTTTTAGGCATTTTACTGAAGGATGGATTAATACATTTTTTATTTTAGAAGTTTTTTCGGACAGGAATTTTGCTAAATAAATCTGACTTGCAATTAATTTTAAAGTTTCAGGAACATGCAGCCATTTGGTTTTAGAAATTCATAAGCAATATGGAAAAGAACACAAAACCTATAGAATTTATAATGGCTGTAGCCGAACACAGGGTTTTTGGTTTGGTACTTATTCCTTATCTGGTGCGTAAAAATATAAAGGGTACTTTTTACCAGGCCTTGGGTGTGGCAAAACTAAGCGATGAACAGTTTGAAGGGTATACTTTTAACGACACCGAAAAAAAATTGCTTGCGCTTGTTGAAAAATACAGCGATGAAAACCTTGCCCGAAAATTTGCCCGGAAGAAAAGCACCAAGGAATTTTTAGACACTCTTGAAACAGGTTTTTTTCAGCAACACGTAGCTCCTTATATCGATAAACAGATTGTTGAAGCGATTGGCCTGGTCGACGGACAAAACATCAGGCTTTTTTATAAAGCTTCAAATTACACGAATTTTTACGATGAAGACGAGGTGAAAATTATGCCCGGCTATGCTTTACCGGTATTTCATTTCGATTTAACACCCGGGGGTTTAACCTATTTTCTGAAAGTGAAATATGAAACAGGCAATCTTGATATCCTGTTAAAAAAGCCATTGGTGCTGACCAATACGCCAGCATCGATTATTTTGGGAAACAGGCTTTACAGGTTCAGGCAACTGGCAGCAAAAAAACTGACACCCTTCCTTCAAAAAGAAAATATCAGTGTACCCCCCTCGTTGACGGAAAAGTATCTGAAAACGTTTGTTTACCATATTGTCAGTGATTTCGAAGTTGAAGCCGAGGGTTTTGATATCCTGAAAGTAACCCAACCCGGAAAGGCAATTATTTCAATTGAACAAGGTATGGACCTGGCTCCGATGCTGGTGCTTTATTTCCAATACGGCAGCAAGCGTTTTATTGCCGACAATAAAAATGAAACAGAGGTCATGTTTTCAGCATCGAAGGGAAAGTACGTTTTTCAGAAATACATCCGAAATTTCGAATGGGAAGGCTCTGTTAAAATTGAGCTTGAAGGTATGGGAATGAAGCTTGTAAACAACCAGCTTGAATTATTGGGCGACAGAGGCAACGACTTGCCCGGTTACCAGCGCATTAACTGGATAAATGAACATGAAGAAAGATTGAAAAAATCGGGCATTGATGTTGATCAGGCAAGCGAAGGGGCCAGATATCACACAGGAGTTCAGGCCATCGACCATAAACTAAAACTGGAAGATGATTGGTTCGACCTGTATGTAATTGTGAAGTTCGGGGAGTATCAGATTCCTTTTATCAGGTTAAGGAAAAATATCTTAAAGGGCGTGCGCGAGTTTATTTTGCCTAACGGCGAAGTGGCAATCCTCCCCAAAGAATGGTTTGCACGCTATGGCGAAATT
>JAFGEV010000235.1 GCA_016931385.1 Prolixibacteraceae bacterium | reverse complement strand
ATCAAGATTTTCCAGTTCTATATAACTGTCGAGGATAATTGAATACACATAAGCTTTTTCGAAATCGGTTGAGTTGCCAGGTATTAAATCTTTTGTTGCTTTAATTAATGTTTCAAAGCTGTTGTTTTGATTTATTTTCAGGCTTACATTGGCCAGGTTCCCATAAATCATCGAAAGACTGATACTGTCTGAAGCATACGAAGAATTTAAATGAAGGTTTAACGCTTTCAGATAATGACTATAGGAAGTGGGATAATCCTTAACCTGGTAATAATAATATCCAATGTTGTAATGGGTATCCGACATGGCAATGGTATCGTGAATTTGTTCTGCCATGTGTAACCCTTTCAAAAAGTATTTAAGGGATTCAACCTGTTCCTTTCCAAATGAAAGTGTGTATCCGATGTTAATATAACAGTAAGCAATTTGTGCCGAGTCATTGAGGAGTGTATAGTAGTTGAGTGCTTTACGGTAATTTTCAAGCGATGCCAGAAGATCTCCCTTTTGATTGAAAGTGTAAGCCAGAAAATCATATCCGTCGGCAATTAATGCACTGTCCTTGGTTTTCAGCGAAAATTCCAGGTAACGTTGCACATAAAACAGAGTGCTGTCGAAATTATTATCATAATAATAGATGTCTGCAATTTGATAATAAGCTTTAGCTATTTCAAAAGAATCATTTGATTTTAAAGCTGCCTGAAGGTATTTATGTGAATATGCGAGTGAACTGTCAAAATTATCGCTCCAGATTTTGGCAATATTGTAATAGGTGTTTGCAAGGCTATCCAGATCAGTTTCATTAATTAAACATTTTTTCAACGAATCCAGTTTGCTTTGTTCAGTATTGACCGCAAATAAGCACGTAACGGCATATGAAAACAAGAAAATAAAGAAAGCCCTTTTTAACATGTCACTCAATTGAAATGATGAATATACGGATTATTTTAAAAATCCAATGAATCAGATCATCATCGCTGAAAGGAATTTTCCATTAAAAGGGTTTTAGAAAGTACCGTAAAGTGCATACTCCTGAGCATTGCAGAATACCTGGCTGTAAAAACAAAAACCTGGTTTGCTGGTAATGATTTTACGGTCGAGCTGAATGACCGGGGCATCGGGTTTTAACTGAAAATGGTTTTGAATGGTTTTATTGGCATTCACGGCCATAATTTTCTGTTCACCACCTTTTACTTCAATGTTATATTGTTCACGCAGCATGTTAAACAATGAAGGAATTTCATGATTCCTGCTAACAAAACGGGGTAGGTTAATATTGGGGATCATGGTGATATCGAAAAAGACAGGTTTGCCATTAACCAGGCGTAACCGCTCAAAATAAATGCAGCCTACTTCCTTTTCAAGTTCGGTCAGTTCAAACGAAAAAGCTTTTTTCCAGCTTCTGATTTCAGGTTTTACAATGGTTTTTGTATCCAGTTTCTCAGAGCCTATTGCAAGAGTAGTTCCTGTAATTGAAAGAATGCCAACACCTTTTGGCGCTCCTTTTACGATACTCCCTTTGCCTTGTTGGCGGGTGATAAAGCCTTCGACGGCCAGGCGGTCAAGAGCTTTTCTTATGGTTGGGCGGGTTGCATTGTGTAAACTGCATAGTTCATTCTCGGAAGGAAGCAGGCTCCCTTCAATATATAATCCTTCGGAAATATGTTTCCGAAGTTGTTCATATATCCTTCGATGTAATGGAATGTCAGCCAAATTATTTGCTTAAAATCAGTTGTTTCAAAAATAAGATTATTTTTTTATAAATCGAAAGATTTGTAAAAACAAATATTTAAAACATGTATATACAAGATGAATATTATCGAATTGTTAATTTGAAAAACAATCAGTAATACAGTTATATGCGTCAATATTGTTAATTGTGTGTAAATTTTTTCTGAACAACTTGTATATACAAGTAAAGTGTAGTATTTTTGCTGAAAATTAAAATAAATGGCTGATTTTGTTATTATGCCCCGTCAGGGGCAATCAGTTGAAAGTTGTATTCTGACTGAAATCTATAAAAAGAAAGGCGACAAAGTATCTGCGGGCGATCTCCTTTTTGCATACGAAACCGACAAAGCCTCATTTGAAGAGGAATCACAGTTTGAAGGTATTGTACTTGATGTCTTTTTTTCCGAAGGTGATGAAATTCCTGTTTTATCCAATGTAATGGTAATTGGTGCCGAGGGCGAAAGTGTAGGGCAATTGTACCAGGAAAGCGGCAAGGAGACCGTATCGAAAGAAACTGAAACCTCTGAAATAATAAAAGAAACGCCCAAAAATACAGAACAACAGCAAACAACCATCGATGCGAATGCCTATCGTAGAGGTGACGGCGATGAAAGTTTTGTTTCACCCCGGGCAAAGATGCTGGCTGAAGAGAAAGGAGTTGATGTTTCTCTCCTGACCGGAACAGGCCCTGCAGGGCGGATTATTGAACGTGACGTTCAGCAGGCTGCAGCTGACAGTAAGCTGTCGCCTTTGGCAAAGAAAAAATTGCTACATGAATCAACCCTGAAAGCTGGGCAGGGGACTGGTTTGGATGGCACTGTTATTGGCCGCGACCTTCTGAAGAAAGGCGATTTAACTGGAAGTGGTTTCGAAATAAAACCCCTTTCAAATATGCGCAAGCTGATTGCACGGGCAATGCACGAATCGTTGCAGAATTCGGCACAGCTTACCCATCATCTGGGAGCCGATGCACGGAATATCCTTGCT
>JAFGEV010000234.1 GCA_016931385.1 Prolixibacteraceae bacterium | reverse complement strand
CGACAACGAAACTTACACAAAATTCGGATCAACATTGAATATGAAATTCGACCTTTCGGTTTTCTGTGGAAATAAATTCAGCATTTTCAATTATGCGACACATGAAACAGGAGGCTATGTTGATATTGACTGGTTCAGCACCGAAGAAATATTTTCGGAGGGCATGTTCTATGACGATTCTTTTGAAGGTTTTACCGAAGAACAGGTTACCCTCGACAGTTTGTATGTTTCCGACGGTATTGTCGAAATGCTTGTTGGAACCAGTAAAACGCTGAAAATAACAGCGCTTTTTAAAGACAGCCATACCGAGAATGTTACTTCAAGCGCCAAAATTACAAACCCCGATCCTGATATTGTAAGCATTGCAAATGGGCAGCTTGTTGCAAAAAAAGACGGGAACGTTACCATTACCGCAACTTATAAAGGTAAAATGGGCGAATCGGAAACAATTGAGTTTGAGATTGTATGTATGACATTTCCCTTAACGGATGAATTGTTTAACCCTTCAATTTTTGCCGATGGCTCATTTAATGAAGAAACGGGTGAGCTTGTAACTGGCCAGTATGGCTTTGGGGGCTGGATTTATGAAAACGGCATCGACCTTTCAGATTATAAATACCTCATTGTAGAACTGGGAAACAATAACACAAACGGCGCTTCATTCCGTATTTTCGACCAGAGCAGCTACTGGAGCGACCCCTTTATGCACGATGTTGGAAGCCGCAGGCAACTGGTTATCGATTTGCATCACATGGGGAAAACTGTGAACGGAACAAAGCGCACAATCAACCCTTCGAACATTTACATTGCCGGTTTCTGGTCATTCGGTGGTTCACCTATTGTAATTGATGATGTTTATGTAACTGCTGATGAAGGTTTCTCGCCAACACATCCTTTGTCATATGTATCAAGTGAACTGATAAAAAATGATGACAATCCTTTCGTTAATGTGTATACTTTAATGGGGAAAAGAATCAAGACCAATGTTTTAAAATCGGAAGCGACCCTTGGTTTGCCTCCTGGGTTTTATATTGTTGGAAGGCAAAAAGTTGTGGTTAATTATTAAAAAATGTTTCATAATTTGCGGGCCGGTGTTACAAACACTAATCATTGGTAAAACAGATTTGTTTTGACGATCGTATAAATTTCTTTTGAAACCAGATAAACAGATAGAATCTAAAAGAGGAAGAAGGGCTATTGTAATAGGCGCTACTTCTGGAATTGGCAAGGAATTAGCAAGGGCTTTATCCAAAAAAGGTTATAAAGTTGGCATTACAGGACGAAGACTGAATGAATTGCAGAAGCTTGCTGATGAAAATCCAGATACATTTGTTATAAAGCCGTTTGATGTAACAAAAACTGATATGGTTGTTCAAAACCTTGAAGAGCTGGTTGTGAAGCTGGGGGGGCTTGATTTGTTAATTTATAATTCGGGAGTTGTCTTCATTAACAAGGAACTTGATTTCGGGTTTGAGGAGACAACAATCGATGTTAATGTTTGTGGGTTTACAATTATCTCCGATTGGGCTTTTAATTATTTTCAAAATCAACGATTTGGGCATCTGGTTGGAATTACATCCATGGGGGGATTACGGGGATGGAGAGACACTCCTGCTTACAATGGAAGTAAAGCATACCAGATAAATTATCTTGAAGGCTTACGGAACAAAGCATATTATTTAAAATATCCGGTTTATATTACCGATGTCAGGCCTGGCTATGTCGATACAGCTATGGCAATAGGGAGTTATAAATTCTGGGTAGCTTCAGCCGAAAAAATTGCCCGACAAATTTGTTTCGCAATAGAAAAAAAACGAAAAGTAGTGTATGTCACAAAGCGATGGATGATTATTGGTTTTCTGATGAAGAGAATACCTGCATGGTTACACGAGAGAGGTTAATTTATTTGCGATATATTAAAAACAAATCAGAGAAATAATTTCCGATATAAATTTTTTTGTAACATTTATCACCTTGTTGTTTTAACTTTGAAGATATTTTTGAAAAAATTAAGTTAATCACAAAAACAGATACACCATGTTTGAAGCAATGAATTTATCGGCAAACAAAAATGATAAAAAAATAGAAGGTGATGCCGAAAAAGTTAAGTGTTTAATTATTGGTTCAGGGCCGGCAGGCTATACTGCTGCCATTTATGCGGCAAGGGCGAACCTTTACCCGGTATTGTATGAAGGATTGCAACCAGGCGGACAGTTAACAACCACTACTGAAGTTGAAAACTTTCCGGGATATCCTGAAGGAATTACAGGCCCCGAAATGATGGAAGATTTGAAAAAGCAGGCTTCACGTTTTGGTACCGATGCACGATGGGGGATAGCAACAGATGCCGATTTGTCGGTAAGGCCTTTCAAGGTGACTATTGATCATAGCAAACTTATTGAAGCCGAAACCCTGATTATTGCAACCGGCGCCACAGCCAAATACCTGGGACTGGAAGATGAGAAAAAGTATGCCGGGGGTGGTGTTTCTGCCTGTGCCACTTGCGATGGTTTCTTTTACCGTGGAAAAGATGTTGCAGTGGTGGGAGGTGGCGATACTGCTGCCGAGGAAGCCTTATACCTTGCCGGATTGTGCAATAAAGTATACTTGATAGTGCGCCGTGATGTGCTGCGTGCATCTAAAGTAATGCAGGAACGTGTGCTAAATACCCCAAATATTGAAGTGCTTTGGAAACATCAGGCAAAAGGGCTATTTGGCCAGGGCGTGGTTGAAGGGGCCGAATTGTTCAAAAACAAGGGCGAGGAAAATGAAGAAATCGTAAAAATAAAAATTGATGGTTTTTTTCTTGCTATCGGGCATAAACCCAATTCTGAAATATTTAAAGATTATCTTAACCTCGATGAGGTTGGCTATATATTAACAACTCCCGGAACATCAAAAACCAACGTGCCCGGTGTGTTTGCCTGTGGCGATGTTCAGGATCCGCATTACCGGCAGGCCGTTACCGCTGCAGGTTCGGGCTGTATGGCAGCTATTGATGCTGAAAGGTTTTTGTCGGAAAATGGTTGATGGTTGGGAGAAGGAAGTCAAGTCAGGAGTCATTGGTCAGTAGTCAATAGTTGTCACAAAATATAACCAATTACTAATGACCAGCTATCTACCTCCGTCAAGGTTAGGTTAGACGAGCCAGCGATCAGTTTTAATACTCGCTGTTCCTTCCTGCCCTGTCAATCATCTCTTTAAGCATCTGGTTGAATTCCTCTGCTTTCAGTAATTCCTCAAGAGAAAGGATCATCCGGTAGCGCCATTTGTTTTTGGTGTCGCTAGGTACGTTTATGCGCTCCTTGTCTGTTTCGTCCCAGCGTAGGTCGCCATCCATGGCCAGCAAATCCTGTATGGGAAAGATGGTAAAAATGGACGGTGAATGGAGGTGTTGGTTAATGATTTCCTTGCAAATCCATGGTTCTGCAAATTTAGGGGCACGGCCGTTACGGCCCAGAATAGTATGGTAGAAACGTTGCGTACGGTCGGGGTTTTCTTCCCACCATCCGCGTATTGTCGACATATCGTGGGTAGAAGTTGTACAAACGCTAAGATATGGGGCATCGGCCGGATG
>JAFGEV010000233.1 GCA_016931385.1 Prolixibacteraceae bacterium | reverse complement strand
GGCGTTCAACGATCTGGTTATTGCTTATCAGGAAAAACTGTACTGGCATATCCGTAAAATTGTTATGAACCACGATGATGCCAACGACCTTTTGCAGAATGTTTTCATTAAAGTGTGGGGCAACATTGAAAATTTCAGGGGCGATTCAAGTTTGTCGACATGGTTGTACCGTATCGCAACCAACGAATCGCTTTCGTTTCTAAATCAGCAAAAAAGAAAAAAGGGGCTTATATCAAACCAGGATACTGATTATTTATCGAACCAGTTAAAAAGCGACGAATATTTCGACGGTGATCATATTCAGCGTAAATTAATGGAAGCAGTTGTAAGATTACCTGAAAAACAACGCCTGGTTTTTAATATGAAATATTTCGACAACATGAAGTATGAACAAATTGCAAAGGTTTTAAACCTTACAACAGGTGCACTAAAGGCATCGTACCATCATGCAGTGAAAAAAATTGAGGATTATATGAACAATCAGGAATTATAAATTATTATTGGAATTAAACCTTTTATTATTAAAGCAGTCATAAATTTGCATTGTTAAACCAGATGAAGAATAAGATAGAACATATAAAATTAAAATCGCTCGGGCGAAACAACCCTTTCTCGGTGCCTGAAGGGTATTTCGATACCTTTCCTAAAATAGTAATGGAAAGAATCGATTCCGGTTCTTTGCCTAAGCGCCGTACAGTGGGGCAGGTACTTAAACCTGTTTTATGGTTGGCAGCTTCATTTATTATTATTCTTTCCGTAATTGGGGTTGCAGTTAAATATGTCGAAAGCTGGGATAAAAATTCAACAGATCCTGTTGCGATTGTTCTTGAGGAAAATGAATCATCAATATATTACCTTAACGACTGGATGTTGTATAACATTCTTGATGATGAAAATGGAGATGAAATGATAAGTGATGCGACTATGGAAGAAGTTTTATTGGCTTCTGTTTCTGTTTACGATTTAATTGATTAATGATACTGTGATGATACGAAATTTGGCAATATTTATTCTGATGCTGTTTTCGCTTAGCCTTTCAGCAAAAAAAATCGACAGGGAAAAGTTCGATTTTGAAAAATTTAAAGCCAGGAAAGTTGCTTTTATTACCGAGGCAATTGATCTTACGCCCGCTGAAGCCCAGGTTTTCTGGCCTGTATACAATGAGCTTGAAAAGAAAAAATTCGAGTTAATGAATGAACGCCGAGAAACTGATGATATCATGGAAGGGGAAACCAAAAAAATGTCCGATGCCGAATACATTGATCTTTCGCGTAAAATGGCTTCTTTTATGAAAGTTGAATCGGATTTGATGATTGAATACAATGAAAAATTTCTTAAAATACTCCCTCCACAAAAAGTTGTTGAACTTTACAAAGCCGAACATAATTTCAGGGAACAATTGCTGAAAGAATACAGGAGCCGTGAAAAACCTGATGGTAAATGACAAATGCTTAACTGCGATGTCCAATCCTTTCAATCAGTTGGCTTAATGAGACTTCCTTTTGTTCACCGCTTTCCATTGTTTTAAGGGTAAGCGTGCCCGATTTCATTTCATTTTCACCTGCCATTACAACATAGGGAATATTTTTTCGGTTGGCATAAGCCATTTGTTTTTTAAGTTTTGCAGCATCGGGATACAATTCGCATGAATAGCCTGCCTTTCGTATTTCATTGACTATTGGTAAAAGGTAAGCTGTTTCTTTTTCGCCAAAATTCACAAAAAATACAGTTGTTGTAGTGCTTGTTTCTTCCGGGAAAAGGTTTAGCTGTTCCATGACATCGAAGATCCTGTCGGCGCCAAACGATATGCCCACACCCGAAACGCCGGGCAGTCCAAAAATCCCTGTTAAATCATCGTAGCGGCCACCGCCTGTAATGCTGCCAATTTCAACATCGCTGGCCTTCACTTCAAATATGGCGCCTGTGTAATAGTTCAAACCACGGGCAAGTGTCAGGTCAAGTTCAACAGGCAGGTTAAGTTGTAGCTTATTTAAATAGCCAAACAGTGTTTTCACTTCCTCAATACCTTTAAGCCCTGTTTCAGATGACGAGATTACCGTCGCAATTTTATTGAGCTTTTCAATGTTTGTACCTGAAAGTTCTAATATGGGCTTAAGTTTTTCAACCGATTCAGGGCTAACACCATTTGCAAACAGTTCCTTCATAACATTTTCAATGCCAATTTTATCAAGTTTGTCAATGGCAATAGTAATTTCGGTTATTCTTTCAGGTTCGCCAATGGTTTCGGCAATGCCGGCTAATATTTTCCGGTTGTTGATTTTCAGGGTAACGTTAATGTTTAGGCGCTTAAAAACCTCGTCGACAATTTGTACAAGTTCAACCTCGTTGAGCAATGAGTCGCTGCCAATAACATCAACATCGCACTGGTAAAATTCGCGGTAGCGTCCTTTTTGCGGACGGTCGGCACGCCAAACGGGTTGAATCTGGAACCTTTTGAACGGAAATATCAATTCATTGCGGTTCTGAACAACAAAACGGGCAAAGGGAACAGTAAGATCATAACGAAGCCCTTTTTCAGAAATCATATTTGTGATTTTTGCCGAGTCTTTGTCTGCAATCAATTCATCAGGGATTTTCGCGGCAAAATCGCCCGAGTTTAGGATCTTAAATAAAAGTTTGTCGCCTTCTTCACCATATTTACCCATTAAAGTTGAAAGGTTCTCCATTGCAGGAGTTTCAATTTCCTGGTATCCATACAACAAAAAAACCGATTTGATGGTGTCGAAAATAAAGTTTCGACGTGCCATAAGCAAGGGGAAAAAGTCGCGTGTTCCCTTTGGTATTGATGGTTTTTGGCTCATATCATTTTATTTAAGCCACAAAAGTAATGAAACTTGTTTTTGGAGCAAACATTCTTCGGGCTGAGATATCAAATTTAAAACAAG
>JAFGEV010000024.1 GCA_016931385.1 Prolixibacteraceae bacterium | reverse complement strand
GTATTTCCGAAAACTACAAAATTTGAAGGAATAAAAGGATTTATTGCTTAATGTATTCCAGTAATTATTAATTGGGGGTACTATGTTGAATTGGAATTATATGCTGCCGTGTAACAACTTCAATAACTAAAAACGCAGCACTTATTCTTTCATAAATTTTCTGGTATAGTCTTCCTTTTTCGTTCTTTAAGGTTTTAGTTATGAAAATTGCACTGAACTGGTAATATGGTTCATCACCATTTAATACCTGACAAAGTATTTAATTGATGTTTTGAAGTTGGTGTAGTGGATGTATTTCTGATTTTCCATCCAGAGTACAACTTCATTATCTCCGGCTTTTAAGCCGCGTGGGATATAGGGGCGTACATTGTCATATTGAGAGTTTTTTGTAATTTCTTCTATTTTCCATGAATTGCCTGAATCTTTGGTCTCCCGGCGTTCTATTTCAAACACACCGTTTACCTGCCTCGACAGGTAAACTACATCGGCATTACCGGGGTGTATTGTCATGCCTCCAAAATAGTGCGGTTCAGGTTCCTTTTTGCCTTCAGGGGTTTGCGGAAACCATTTTCCTGAATCACATATTTTATTGTCGGACCATCCGCTATCTGTATAACGGGCATACCAGTATTCGTGGTTGTTTTCAGTGGGGCTTCGGGTATAAAGGATTACAGGATGCTTTTGCTCATCCTGCCCGATGTCGGCTATCCATGCCCGGCCATCGGAAGGGTTTGATGTAAAGACAATTGTTGCATCCTTCGGCTCAAAAGGAATTTGTTCCATTGTGCAGATTTGTTCACCTGAAGCTTTGTAAAATGCCCCGTTTTCAAAACAGGCATAATACACCGAGTTTGTAGGTTCATCCCGTGGATGACCGTCAGTAAATACAATATGAATTTTTGATTTACCATCGGAGAAGTATTTTACATAGGGCCTGTTGTTGCTATCGAAAGGATAATTGGTAATGAATACCCTGCTTTTCGACCAGGTTGTACCATCATCGTCGGACCACATCATATTGGGTTTAAACCCGGTCCAACGGCCAAAGCAATATATTCTGTTATTCTCTTTTTCCAAACAGACAGGATTGGCATAGCTCATTGTAAGCCTGGGAAATTTCTGAAATTCCTCATCGCTGAATGGGTGGATAAGTTGTGCTCCGGAAAAATTAAAATCATTTCTGAAATCTTCCAGCGAATTGACAAACAAATCTTTTCTGCTGTGGCGGGTGTACATTGCAAGCACCTCACCATTTCCTGTAAGCACAAAAGCCGGATTGTCGTGGTCGTCGGCCTCAAGCTTATAGTAAAGCTCACTGACCTGAATGCTGTTTGATTTTGTGTCAAGCATTGCAGCTTCAATTGTGCCGTCAGATTTTACCCAGCCTGTAACGATGAATTTATCAAGTGCAATGGCACGTGGGTCAGAAAACCAGCACCAGGTGCCGTCATTGGTTAAATAACCGGTGTTTGGCTGTGCATTGGCGAAACAACAAAAAGTAAATGAAAAGAATAGGCTGTGTAAAAATTTCATGGTTTTAATGAGCTCAAGATGAATAATAACCGAATTTATATTCTACCTTCATGTAAGTCCCAAACAGGAAAACATAATTCATAATCATTCCATATTAAATCACCATGTTTAATTGTAAAAGATTTAAACAATTCTTTATCAAGATACTTTTTTGTCATAGGGTTCTTTGCTTGAAGCAAAAAGTTGCTAAAATCAATGTTTCTTTCAATCCCATCGGAAAAACGCAGGGCTATATTATAGTCACCTTTATAATCCGCTCTTTCTATTGATATAACCATTGTTAAATTTTTTTTGTTATTTGCTCTGATTCAATTGTTTTATTGTAAACAAAGAAATCAATCCATTTTCTAACAATATCATCACGATAGGCTTCAACAAGTTTTTTGAATTTCTTCTGGTTCTGGATGTCTAAAGGTTCCTTACCCTGCACACTTTTAATTCTCACTTCTATAAATTTACCATCCTCAAAAACAAGTTCAGCTTTACTTTCTTTATCTTGATATTTACAATGAACATGAATTGGTTCGTGTTCAAGAGAGTAAAATAAAATTATTAGCCCATAGTATTCATATAGTTTTGGCATTTTCCTTTTTTTTACAAATTTATTTTAATAAATGTAAAAACTCAAATATGGAATTCTTATTCTCAGTATTCCGATATTGGCTTGTTTTTTCTGTGAAAATTCTTTTTATTACTTTCTGCTTACCTGTTTATGAATAAGATAGATAAATGGCATTCCCAGGTTAGTCTCAATTAAGGAATTTATAATTATTGGTTGCCATAATGGTGGCCGTATCCCACTGATAAGCAGGGAGGCTTCCCATGCAAATTGCACCCCGACACCAAAAGCTATCAACCTTAAGAGATTTACTTTTTCTTTCCCTCTTAAATTATTAATGATTAAATATAAATACCCAACGCATAGGATCAATGCCATAACTCCATGGTACGAACCTGTGCCGCGTGATATAGTAATCTCAGTGAAACCTGCCCCGAAATTATGGCTCATTTGCCCAATTGTTATCCAGCCCAGAATTGGCAAAAGTGACCATTCAATAGCATGGCCATCGCGGTCCAACAACAGCCATATCCATGCAAAGTTGGTGAAGCCATAACTCATGCTCAGCCACAAAAGGAACCAAAGGGTATTTGCCCCCTCAACCTGACGTGTTCCGAGCAGCTTGTGAAATATTCCATAGTCAACCAGAAAATACAACACACCGGCCAGCAGCCCAACAATAACAGCCATGCGTCTTTTGAAGTACAACAATATACCAATGAATATCAGCAACCAGACTATGTCAAGAATGATATAAAGTGAACTGAATGTACGAAATACCGAAAATTCCATAAGATTTTTTAAACTTGTTTGTCAAATTTACATAAAAAAGTCTGATGAATTTCAGATTAAAATTTCAGATTAAAATTTCAAATGGATATAAGAATTCTACAACCCCAGAAGAATAAGCACCCCACTTAAAGCTATGGTTGCACCAGCAATAACATGGGTGTATTTCTCAAGTATTTTTATTTTGATAAAATTCACGCCATAATTTACTGCCAGTACAACACCAACCATTGTTGAAATGGTTGTAAGCGCAAATACCAATGTTACTGTTACTAAACCTGCCGTGGATGCCTGTGCCGCGGGGTACATCAAAACAGGAATTAACGGTTCGCATGGGCCAAGCACAAATACCAAAAACAAAATCCAGGGTGTAAGATTGACTTTTTGATTGGTGGTTCCTTCCTGGTAAGTTGTTCCCAATGTCAGGCCATTTGCTTCTTTATGTTCGTGTTCATGGCCATGTTCATGTTGATGTTCATGTTCATGTTCATGTTCATGT
>JAFGEV010000232.1 GCA_016931385.1 Prolixibacteraceae bacterium | reverse complement strand
CGACATAGTCGAGTTTTTCCCATGTGAAAAGCTCAACTTCAATTTCAACCGGGGCAAAATATGACGATTCAAATCGTTTTACAACCTTTTGGGGTTCACGTCCCATGTGTCCGTACGAAGCGGTTTCTTCGTAAATTGGATTCCGGAGTTTTAACCTTTCTTCAATAGCCTTGGGCCGCATATCGAATATCTTTTCAATTTTTCCGGCAATTTCACTATCTGAAAGGGGAACATTCGATTTTCCGTAAGTGTTAACGAAAATATTCATTGGCTTTGCGACCCCAATGGCATAAGAAACCTGTACGAGGATTTCGTCAGTAACTCCTGCTGCTACAAGGTTTTTGGCAATATGCCTGCTTGCGTATGCTGCTGAACGGTCTACTTTTGAAGGGTCCTTGCCCGAGAAAGCCCCGCCACCGTGGGCGCCTTTTCCGCCGTAAGTGTCCACAATAATTTTTCGGCCGGTTAACCCGGTATCGCCATGAGGCCCTCCAATTACAAACTTCCCGGTTGGATTAACATGGTAAACAATGTTATTATCGAAAAGTGCCTGTACCCTTTCAGGTAAAGTTTTCAGAACACGGGGTACCAGAATATCAATTACGTCCTCCTTTATCTTTGCGATCATGGTTTCATCGGCCTTGAGCTGCGCTTCAGGTGAATTGTTTTCAGGCTTGATAAAATCGTCGTGTTGGGTAGAAACAACAATGGTATGGACACGTTTGGGATTGCCAGCTTCATCGTATTCAATGGTTACCTGCGATTTTGAATCGGGCCTGAGGTAGGTCATAACCTTACCTTCGCGTCGTATTGCAGCGAGTTCGAGCAACAGTTTGTGCGAGAGTTCAAGTGAGAGGGGCATATAATGATCAGTTTCCTTACAGGCATATCCGAACATCATGCCCTGGTCGCCGGCGCCCTGTTCCATCGGATCCTGCCTCACAACACCCCGGTTAATATCGGGGCTTTGTTCGTGTATTGAGGAAAAAACACCGCATGAGTCGCCGTCAAAACGGTATTCGGCCTTGGTATAACCAATGCGGTTTATCACTTCGCGGGCAACTTCATGTACATCGATGTACGTGTCGGTTTTTATTTCACCGGCAAGCACAACCTGTCCTGTTGTAACCAGGGTTTCACAGGCTACTTTCGAATTTGGGTCGAAAGCGAGGATTTTATCAAGGATGGCATCTGAAATTTGATCGGCTACTTTATCGGGGTGCCCTTCCGATACCGATTCGGATGTAAATAAATAACTCATTTTATCTTAATTTAAAAAAACCTAAAAAGGCATGAATAATTGACGTGGTTGAAGTGTGAAAAAGAAAGCAATCGGTGAAGCATAGAATGCTTTAGCATTTTTTTCTGTGGTTGCAATCGTTCACAAATCTGTCCACAATTAACAGGTGCAAATATATAAACATTTGAATAAAATTCTATACACTTCGTAAAGAAACCGCTCAGCAGAAATAATGTTCAGTCAATTTCTTCAAAATCGACATATTCGCCTTTATCCTTGTCGATAATCTTTTCTCCTTTTTTATTAAAATGGATTGTGGTTCCCTCTTCCTTGCTCCCCGAATGATCTTTTTGCCGGCTGTTACTACCCGGGCTTAAAAGTTTTACAATCCAGCGGATCAGAAAGAAGACAATTAAAATGACCAGGAGTGTCCTGATGAGGTTAACAAGATATAATATTACGGCTAACATAATTGATTGTTTTATTCAGGATCAAAATAAATAAAAAAGCCTGAAACAAAGAATTCAGGCCATTAAGTTGCAAAAAATAATTGTTAAAAGTCAAAATCGAGGGGTGCTGAATTTGAAAAACGGCATTCCTGTAATCCCTGTTACATGTTCAACCATTTACATGTCAATTGCTTTACGTTCCCCTGGTACACGTTCGGAAAAAAGTTCGGCAATGCGCGATTCGATATCGTTCAAGGTTTTTGCACCGTTTTCATCTTTTTTAAAATGGCGATAAAGTTTCGACAAATATGTCTTCAGTTTATCATATGCATCTTCATCAATTTTGAAAACAATATCATTGATATTTATCGGGATAAGACATCTTTTTTGCCGATAGAAATACATTATTACATTAACTGATCAGAAATAAAAATAGCTATCAGTGTGATTATTCCCTTTCCCTTACAGAAAAAATTATTAATTTAGATTGACAGTTTGTTTTTTTAATGTAAATTCGGACTGTGAACATTCTGGAATATTATTCTGAACAGAACTGGATACGATGCAAGATGCTAACAATTCATTAATTTTTGTTGTTGAGGACAACAGGGTATATAATAAACTTATTGTTAGTTATTTGAAAACCAACAAGTTTACTAATGTTATGCCTTTTTATTCCGGCGAAGACGCAATTAACAATCTTTACCGAAACCCTGACATTATTATTCAGGATTTTTTACTTGACGGGATGAATGGCATTGAAGTATTAAAAAAGGCCAAAGAACAAAACCCCAACATCGAATTTATCTTCTTATCGGGTCAGGACAATATTGATGTTGCAATCAATACAATGAAATATGGTGCTTACGATTACATCGTTAAAGACCAGATGGCCCTGAAAAAAATGGTGAACAAAATCAACAAGATACAGTCGGTCAATAAACTGGTCAAATCAAATAAACGATACCGTTTAGGTGTCATTGTATTTTTTGTTGCTTTGATAATTATTGTTATTATCATATTGGCTATTACGGTAATATTCCCAAAGAATTTCTAGCCTGATCTTTTTTCGAAATAAGTTTAATTTTTTTTGATTTTAAGGGTAACCTTTTATTCTTTTTTGGAATAAATAAGTGAAGACCCCTTCATTGATTGTTTTTCGTTTACCCTGCCATTAGTAAGACTTTTTTCATGGGAGAGATTGGCCACCGGTCAGTCTCTTTTTTTTACTGGAGTTAAAAGCGTTTTAAATGTTTCAGAAAAGCAGTATAAAAACGTTCATCATCTATACTGTTTGCATACCTTATAGGTGAACCTTTTGATGTTTTAAAAATATTTCCAACCGAGGTTCCCCTCATTTCAATATCGACCGAGGTTCCAACCACCCTGAATAAATCGGGGTATCCCAGATACATCGAAGGCAAAACATCCCACATGTAATATTTTGGATGGTTATGGTAGTTAATATTGAAAATTCGGTAAACCAACTGTGATAAAAGGCTTTTGTTTTCTTTCTCGAGATAATACATAACGTAGTTGTCAACAGGTACCTGGGTACAAACGTCGAGGGGAAAAAATACAATCTTTATCCCCGATTTAATTAAATTTCTTGCAGAAAGGGGATCCCAGAAAATGTTCCATTCGGCACTGCCGTCGTGATCAGGTGCAATAACATTTCCGCTCCACATAAAAGCACCTGCCATCCAGTATATTTTTTCAATTTTTTCGGTTACTTCGGGGTACTTATTTATTGTATTGTACAGGTTTGTGGCAGGGCCTGTGCATATTATTGTTGTTTTTTCTGTCTCCGAAAGAATTTTTTTTGCAGTGAAGTCGCTTGCTTCTTCAGTGTTTTTCATTGAATAATCGGGGACTATGTCCCTGAAATTTTCCAATTCATTGATCAGAACAGCTTTTTCCTGCCATTTTCTGGGAAAGGGATTTACAGGCTTTGCATCACTAACTGCTACTTCAAGGTCGTACCTGCAAAAGAGCGAGAATACCCGAAGAATGCTCTGAAGTGCATGTTCAACAATGCAATTTGCTCCAGTTAACGAAACACCGGTTAAACGAAATTTATCAAGGGTTAATAAGAAAATTAATGATACAAGGTCATCTATTGAACCATCCAGATCGAAAAAAACCGGTTTTTGTATAGCGTTCGTTTTAATCTTTTGCATTAATTCCATCATTTGTCTGGCTAACAAAAATATAAATATTCCTGAAAGAATTAACAAAAGATTTTTTTTGAGTTTAAAAGAATGTTGAATTACTTATCAATAAAAAAGGTGGCACTGCCACCTTCAACTAATTTAATTGCGACTGCCATCAGATGAGTATTTCAAATCCAAATGGTGTTTTAACAAAATGCACCCCAAAATAGTGATAAACAGGCAAACCATTAACAATTAATAACTGTGCGCCGTGCGGTAACACTTGTATATACCTTGGAGGTTTTACCCTGTAATATCCGAATGGGCTTGCTTTGTAGAAGCGGTTTCTGTAAAAAAAGAAAGAATCTCCATCCAATTTTACCCAAACTGCTTTGCGCGGCAGCCTTCGAAATGCGATATTGGGCTTGTTGTATTTGTGCCAATAATTTTTGTTTCCATAATAAATATGAGGATTATGCCCGTGTTTGTTGCCGTATAAGGTAGGGCTGGAGTTTTTCCCGTGATGAGGTTTTGGATCAAAATGAGAATGTTGTTTTTTGTTTTCCGGCGAATAATTCTTCGATTTGTCAGCAAACTCTTTTGCTTTGGGCTTGTAGTTTTCCGATTTGCCATTTTGTGATTTTTTTTCTTTTAAGTTATTGTACGATGGCCGTTTAAAATTTTCTCTTTGGCTGTTTCTATCCTTTTTCGCTTCAGTAGTGTTCCTGTTGTAATGCTGGGCATTTACACTTTCAGTAAAGGATACAAGCAATAAAGTTGCAACAATGGTTGCTGTTTTTCCGATTTTTAAAAATTGTGTTTTCATGGCTTTTAATTTTATTCGTTCATGCTTCTTAAATAATCCGGAACATTTAAACCGGTAAAAAGAACTTATTCAATTGAATGTTTTATGGCTACTTCAATCAATTTTAAAATCGGATCCGATATTTTTAAAAATGCAAATGCTGTGCCAAATATTATTTTCTGTTCAATTAAACTTTGAACCGGGTTTTTTAAAAATCCATTATTGCGGTCAGGGATCAATTGGTGCGTGATTTTAGTCATGTTTTGAATTTATACTTGTTATTTAGAACACCTATAGTGTCATTCGTAACAATTTATTTCAATTTCTATGAAAATCGATGTAATTTTATAAGTGATTACAACCACGTTCTTATGGTTTTGATAACACTTATAGAAAAAGGGTATACAGAGACTGAAGGAGTTTTTTAGGGGGAAAGCAAGAATGATTATTATTGTGGTTGTATAATTAGGTGGTGATTTTAAGATAAAAGTTAGAACTAGTCTTTAAATGGGTAATACAGATTTTGGTTCTAACTTTTTCTTTTTATACCATACTTCTTTTTTTAATTGTTCCGGCCTTAAATTCATTATGTTTTTTTGCACAAAACTACCATTTATAAATAGCGGGTAATGTGTATTCATATTTTTTTTATTTTTGCACAGCTTTTTTTGTAAAAAATTAATACACTCTTGCAATGGCAACAACAGCAGATATAAAAAACGGATTGTGCATTGAATACAACGATCAATTGTTTTCAATAGTCTCATTTCAGCATGTAAAACCCGGTAAAGGTGCAGCTTTTGTACGTACAAAACTTAAAAACATCAAAACAGGAAAAGTAATTGAAAACACTTTTAATGCAGGGGTAAGGATAAACACAGTTCGCATTGAGCGCCGACCTTACCAGTATTTATATAAAGACGACATGGGTTACAATTTTATGCACACCGAAACTTTTGAGCAGGTTGCAATTGCCCCTGAAATGATTGATAACCCGGGTTTGCTCAAAGAAGGTAACACAGTTGAAATTAATTTTCATGCCGATACTGAAACTCCGTTAACATTGGAGATGCCCCCTTTTGTTGAACTTGAGGTTTCATATACTGAACCCGGTGAAAAGGGCAACACGGCAACTTCTACTGCACTGAAGCCAGCAACAGTTGAAACAGGTGCTGAGGTTATGGTGCCAATTTTTATAAATACTGGAGATATTATAAAAGTTGATACACGTGATAATTCATACTCGGAAAGAGTGAAAAAATAAACCTGAAAAATTTCTTACCAGCTTAAGGAATATTTCAAGTCTTAAATTTTTGCTATTTTAGCTCTGAATTTGTAAACCAATCGACAATGGAAACACTCGAAAACGGTGTTAATAAAAAAGACCTTAATCGCGAAACAATCCTACAAATAGCTCAGGATATTTTCAGCAAGTATGGCTATAAGAAAACGACCTTAGACGACATTGCAAACGCGGTTCGCAAGGGAAAGAGTTCCCTGTATTACTATTTTAACAGCAAGGAAGACCTTTTTCAGGCTGTTATTGTTAAAGAAGTTGAGATATTAAAAGAAGCGCTCGAAAAAGTTGTATTCAGGTCGATGGACCCCGAGGAAAAGCTCAGGGAATATATCCTGACGAAACTTTCAACTTTTCGCGGTTTGGCGAACCTGTACAATGCACTCGAAAACGATGTAACAGCCATTGGTTTTATCGATGAGATAAAAGAAAAGAACGAGAAAGACGAAATCAGAATGATTAAACGCATACTGATTGAGGGGGTCAGGCGCGATAAATTTAATATTGATGATCTTAACTTAACCGCAATTGGAATTACCACGGCGATGAAAGGGCTTGAAATGCCACTTTCGGCCGGCAATTACGGAAACTTCGACATTGAGATGTCAGTCGACAATATTGTGCGGATCATTTGTTATGGCATAATGAAACGCGATTAAACCCCTTTGGTTTATTGGCTGAATTTGCTTATTTGCCCAGAAAGCTAAGCAAGCTTTTTCTAAATTCCCTCGAAACAGGTATTTCCATCCCTTTCAAAACCACACCTGCTGGTGTAACTTTTTCAACACATTCGGTATTGATAATGTAACTGCGGTGGACTTTCATAAAACATGGAGGAAGCAGGTTTAAGTATTCGTTCATTGAACTTCGGATCAAAAATTTTTTACCCTGCTTTGTATTGATCTCGATATACACATGTTGGCTGTTGATATAGGTAATTTCATCGAAAAAAACCTTAATAAAATTCCTGTTCTTTTTCACCATGATGTAGTCGTTGCGAAAACCTTCACTCTCATTTGAAGGATTTTTTGCAGATTCAAAATTGAACAGGGCAATTTCAACAGCCGTGAACAAATCGGCGCGGCTAAAAGGTTTCATCAAATAACCTGCGGGCATGGTCTTTTTGGCACGTTCAACAGTTATCGGATCGGAATTCGATGTTAGATAAATGAATGGGATATTATGCAACGAATTAATTTCATTGGCAAGTTCTATACCGTCCTTGCTTCCCGAAAGACGAATGTCGATAAATACCAGATCGGGTTTTTCGCGGTTTATTAGTTCTATGGCTGATGTGTAATTAATTACAGGATCAAGAACCAAATAACCTAACGAACTTAATGCGAGCTTTATCGATTCGGCAATGATCATTTCATCTTCAACAACAGCAATTCTTACAGTGTTCATCAGGGTATTTGTTTTAATGATTCATAATCGTTGAATTCAATAATAAATGTATTTCTTTTTTCATATACATAACGAAAACTTCCATTAAGTTGTTTACTTAACAATGAAATCATTTTCATTCCAAAGTTTTGCGAAACTGCTTGCGAAAAGTCTTTTTCAATTTTTTCCCCATTGTCGGTCAATATTAGCTGATAACCGTGATCTTTTCGGGGTTCAACTAAAATTGTAACATCAATTACCTTGTTTTCGGTGATACAATATTTAAGGGTGTTGGTCAGCAGTTCATTCACCATTAGCCCCAGGGGCAAAGCCGTGTCAAGGTCGAAAAAGAGATTATTACAGTTAATCGAAACATACAATGCCTTCTCTGTTTTAAGAAAACTTTGAATATAAATGGATATTTGCGACAGGTATCGTTCAATATCGATCGAGTTAATAAGGTTGCCATGATAAAGCATATCATGCACCAGCGCCATAACCCTTATACGCGACTGGCCTTCTTCGATAATCTTTTCAAGGTTTTTCTCTTTGGGGCTATGAGCCGAAAGTTCATAGAAACTGGAAAAAAGCTGGAGGTTATTCTTGACACGATGGTGTAATTCTTTAAGCAATAATTCTATCCGTTCGTTCCTTCGCGAAAGGGCTTCTTTCTGAACCTCAAGTTCTTCGTTTAATTCCATTAACTCGTTTGTGCGTTTTTCAACCAACTCTTCCAGTATTTTGTTTTGGTCTTCTTTGATTTTTGAAAGCTGTGACAAAGCCTGGTTGCGTTCAACCTCAACCCCGCGCAACTGCTCTCCAAGCGATATTGTAAAAAAGATAATTACTAAAAGTGCGACAAGATTAGCCAGCCATACCATGTTGGGATTTGCTTCTTCTTTAAAAAACCATAAAATGAAGAATGATAGAAACAATGCCGATGAATAAATAAATACTACCCAGGAAAGCATTTTTTGAGGCTGAGAAAGTTTCTTCCACACCGAAACAGGAGAATAAACGGCAACTGGTATAAATATGAAAAGCGTTAAAAGATTAATTCTGGTCATTAACTGATAATTCGAAGTGAATTGCAAAATGAACTGACTAACAATTATTTGTAGTATCAAAATGCCAATCATGAAGAACAGTACTACCGATAATCGTTTGTTATTCTTTCTTAAATCGAAATAGGAATTCATTAATAGAAATCCACCTATCCCTGAAATATTCGCAAAGAAGGGATTCAGACGCCATGTCAATTCAGGGTATTCCATGAAAAAAGGGATCATATGGCCGGCCATGGAAAAACCATAAAATGCTGAACCAAAAATAAAAAGAGCAAGCCATCCGAAGGGTTTGTAGCGTGAAACCAATGAGTTGATAATGGAATACAGCAAGAAGAATATTAGCCCTCCAAAAATAAGGAAATCGATATTGTCAGACTGCTTGTTATCTTTTAAGTATGAGATCTCATTCTGGATATAAAAATTGAAAATGGGAATATATCCTTTTACATGATTCACTTTTACCCAAACATCAATACTGTCACCTTCTTCGATGGCAATTCTAATATTGCCTGGTTCATCACCGGGTGTAATTTTACTTTTAGGTCTGAATAAGCCGGAAGTATGCAGTTTAAAAAGTTCATTATTCCTGAATTCATATAATTCGACATATGTCAGGTTGCGATAAAAAAAAACCAAATGTGAGTGTTTCTTCTCCAGTGATTTAATTGAAAAATTAAACCAATAGGTGCTTACTTGATTTTGAGGTTTATATTCAGATAATGGTTGAAAAGATGATTTATCTTTGACAATTTCATTTAAACAAATTGTCCCTGTTGAATCTTCAAAAACCCAAATATGATTGTTTATATTAACGGGGTTTTCAAATAATTTCCCGGTGTTAACCAGCACATCTGCATCGGCCTGAATGTGGGCAATAAGTACTCCTGTGGCAAAAAGTATTGCGGTTTGGATAAATTTGTTCATCGCAAAACCTGATTAAGCTGTTATTATCCTCTAATTCAAACCTTAAATATACACCTTTTTAATTTGCTCCTACATTATCTCCATGAAGGTTTATTTGTAGCTGAAACTGCTACCGCCTAAAAACTCCCTGATTAATGAAGTTGGTGGGATTTCACCATCATCAATGTTTTTAAAATAGTTCATAAATTTGAGTAGCCGCAACGATTCGGCATATTCGGGCTGGTTCTCGGGCACCGTTTTTAACAAGGGTTCGAGGTATTTTTTCAACACGGCCAACTCGTAAAGCAATGCAGAATTGAACATGACATCGGCATTCTCCTGGTGGGGGAATATATTTATTTCTTCGCCTTTGCGAACACTTTCCCAACGCCTTAAGGTTTCCAAAGCCGAGTAACCCCTGTATTTTGCATCACGAATAATTCTTCTTATCAGTCGATTATCGGTTGTTGAGATTGGATTATGGTCATCGATTGATATGGAAGTTAATGCAGATACGAATATCCTGTAAGTTACTGATGAATCTATACCGGGCAACAAATCGGGGTTTAATCCGTGAATGCCTTCAATAATTAGTATATCGTCGGAACCAAGTTGCATTGTTTTTCCTGTAAATGTGCGTTGACCTGTTGAAAAGTCAAACTTTGGTAATTCAACATTTTTCCCGTCCAGTAAATCGATCAGTTGTTGGTTGAAGAAATTGATATCGATAGCATCTAAGCTTTCAAAATCGTAATTCCCGTTTTCATCCAAAGGGGTATGTTCCCGGTCAACAAAGTAGTTGTCGATTGACAAAGCCCGTGGTGTTTTCCCGCAAACCGAAAGCTGAATTGCCAGCCGCTTGCTGAAGGTTGTTTTTCCCGATGACGAGGGGCCTGCTATCAGCACAAGTCTGATTTTCTTTTTACTTTCGGAAATGGAAGTAGCTATTTCAGCAATTTTCTTTTCGTGCAGGGCCTCCGATATTTTGATGATTTCACCTTCTTTGCCCTGCAGAACAAGCCTGTTCAATTTGCCAATATTGTCGGCACCCACAATTTCGGCCCACTGCTGATGCTCCCTGAATATGCCAAACAATTTATCCTGGGGAACAAAATCCTGCAGGCGGCCAAAATCTTTATCGTCGGGCATGCGCAACAACAAGCCATTGTTGAATGCTTCTACATCGAAAGTTTGTAAATAATAGGTTGAGGGAAGCATGTGGCCGTGAAAATAATTTATGAATCCGTCGAGGTAATATGCATACCCATATAACCAGCCCATTTCGGAATAGAGCATTACTTTGTCATGCAGGCCTTCTTTTTCGTATTCCGAAAGCAGCGTTTCCATATGAAGCCCTTTACGTATAATTGGCAGGTCCGCGGCAACAATACTTGCCATCTCATCTTTAATGCGAAGAACAAGCCCGGCAATGTTTTTACATCCTGTGTTTTTGGTCTTACAATAATAGCCGTTCGAAATGCCATGGTCAATGATTATACGGCCATTGGGGCATACTTTTTTAAACGCTACGTAAAACAGGAAAAACAACGAGCGGATGTAAATGCGCTTCCCGTTAATCTCGTTCAGCCCGAAAAAACGGATGTTCTTTGGTTTTACAATTTCAAACGAAAGTTCCCGCACCTTGTTGTTCACATAAGCACCGCAAACTTTTTGTTTTAATATACTGCTTAATTCATCGGCAATTTCTGCCAGTGAAATCCCCAGAGGATAAGTATAGTGTTGTTTCGTGTTTTCACAATAAATTTCAATCTGCCTCATTTTTTTCTTGTTTTATCTTCACCTAAAATAGACTGTTTTAGATCATTTACAAAATTACTTAAATGTATTTAAGATTTATTCGGGAAATTGTATCCATATAATGGGTTGTATACAGCATACTCTGTTAACTTGAACAATCCCTTTTCTTGAATCCGGCAGGCAACAAGTGGTGCAACTTCTTGCTTGAAAAGTGGTGCGACTTTTTTAAAATTTAGTTTTCGCTGATCTGGGTTTTCACTGTATTTTGCTTCAAGATTAAGAAAAAATGCAATACGATTGCAGATTATCTTAATTTCGATTGCAAATTATCTTAAAAAATCACACTTCCGTTCTTAACAATTGTTGTTTTTAATTTTTTTGATTACACCAAGCAAAAAATACACGTACCCCGAGTCATTGCGAGCGCAGCGAAGCAATCTTTTATTTTAACCGGACTGAAAAAATGTAACTTAAACTTGAAAATTGGAAATCTCCCTCAGAAGCCCCGAATCGGGGCGAAGGAGGGTAAAAAAATTCCAAATATCAAGGTAAAATTACTCCAGCTCTCCTTTTAAATACTGCCCTGTAAACGATTTCTTATTTGCAGCTACTTCTTCAGGTGTGCCTGTGGCTACAATTTTTCCTCCCTTTCTTCCTCCGTCAGGGCCAATATCGATGATATGGTCGGCCACTTTGATCACTTCCATGTTGTGCTCGATAACGATTACCGTATTTCCCTTATCAACGAGTTTGTTCAGCACATCAAGCAGTACTTTTATGTCCTCGAAGTGGAGGCCGGTTGTAGGTTCGTCTAAAATGTACAGGGTTTTGCCGGTGTCGCGTTTCGACAGCTCGGAGGCCAGTTTTACCCGCTGGGCTTCGCCGCCGGAAATGGTGGTCGACGATTGTCCCAGTGTAAGGTAGCCAAGCCCAACTTCCTGAAGGGTTTTTAGCTTATGCAAAATCTTCAGCATGTTCTCAAAGAATTCAACGGCCTGGTTAATGGTCATGTCAAGTACATCGCTGATCGATTTTCCTTTGAACCGCACTTCGAGGGTTTCACGGTTGTAGCGTTTTCCGTTGCATTTGTCGCAGTGCACGTATACATCGGGCAGGAAGTTCATCTCGATCAGTTTCATGCCGCCGCCCTGGCATTCTTCACAACGTCCACCCTTTACATTAAATGAAAACCGGCCTGGCTTGTAGCCCCTGATCTTCGACTCGGGTAATTGGGTAAAAAGTTCCCTGATATTTGAAAATACCCCGGTATAGGTTACAGGATTCGAACGCGGTGTGCGGCCCAGGGGCGACTGGTCGACCTGCACTACTTTGTCAATCTTTTCAATTCCTTCGATGGAATCATATACAAGCGGATCTTTCGTCGAGCGGTAAAAATGTTGGCTTAATATTGGCTGGAGCGTTTCATTTACCAGGGTCGATTTTCCACTGCCCGATACGCCGGTAACACAAATAAATTTTCCCAATGGAAATTCAGCAGTAACATTCTGAAGATTATTCCCCCTGCACCCTTTTAGCACTAGTGAAGTGCCTTTCCCTTTTCGCCTTGAAACAGGCACTTCAATTTTTTTCTCACCCCTGAGGTACAACGAGGTAAGCGAGTTCCCTTTCAGGATTTCTTCAGGTAAGCCCGCCCCCATTACTTTTCCGCCATGCCTTCCGGCAAAAGGCCCCAGGTCGACAAGGTAATCGGCATTAAGCATCATATCCTTGTCATGCTCAACAACAATAACTGAGTTGCCTGTATCACGAAGTTTTTCGAGTGAATTGATGAGTTTCAGGTTGTCGCGATGGTGCAGCCCGATGCTTGGTTCATCGAGGATGTATAGTACATTGACCAGTTGCGAGCCGATTTGTGTTGCCAGCCTTATGCGTTGCGATTCGCCCCCCGAAAGGGTTTTGGCTGCACGGTCGAGGGCAAGGTATTCAAGGCCAACATCAAGCATAAACTTCAGCCGGTCACGAATTTCCTTGATTACTTCCTGACCGATAAGTCTCTGGCGTTCGTTTAACCTGTTTTCAAGTCCGGTAAGCCACTCGTTCAGTTCAACAAGGTCCATATGGCTTACATCGGATATGCTTTTGTTATCTATTTTAAACCAAAGCGATTCTTTTTTTAACCGTTGACCTTCGCAGGCAGGGCAGCTTACTTCTTTTACATATTGGTTTGCCCAGCTTTTAGCTTTATCAGAATAGTTGTCTTCGCGTTGGTTTTCAACATATTTTACAACTCCTTCGTAGGTCATGAAGTAATTTATGTTTGCCCCAAGTGGCGAATTTTTCAACTGGATGCGGTCGCTTGTGCCATACAGGATTTTATCGAGTGCATCTTCAGGTATCTCATTTATTGGCGTCTTAAGTGTGAAGCCGTATAAATCGGCAATCGCCTCAATTTGCCAGAATATTACCGAATTACGGTAAGCGCCCAGAGGGGCGATACCCCCCTTATAAATGGTTGATGCTTTATCGGGGATGATCTTATCCATGTCGAGTTGCGGTATAACACCCAGTCCGTTGCATTTCGGACAGGCTCCCTGGGGCGAGTTGAAGGAAAAATTGTGGGGAGCGGGTTCGGCATACGAAATACCGGTAACAGGGCACATCAGATGGCGGCTGTAATAACTCACCCCGCCAGTTTCGTTGTCGAGAACCATGGTGATCCCGTCACCCTGTTTCATTGCTGTGGCCACCGAATCGCGCAGGCGTTTGTCTGAAGCTTCGTCGACCACCATTTTGTCGACCACGATTTCAATAAAGTGGTTTTTGTAGCGGTCGAGTTTCATCCCATGGGCCAATTCTTTTACAAGCCCATCTATTCGAACATAAATAAATCCTTTGCGGCGAATATGCTCAAACAATTCACGGTAATGGCCCTTGCGCCCTTTTATTACCGGAGCAAGGAGCAGGATTTTTTTTCCATGGAATTTTTCCCTGATCAGGTCAAGGATTTTCTGCTCGGAATATTTAACCATTTTTTCTCCGGTATTGTATGAATAAGCCTCGGCAGCCCGGGCATACAACAATCGGAGGAAGTCGTAAATTTCAGTAACAGTGCCAACAGTTGAGCGGGGGTTTTTATTGGTCGATTTTTGTTCGATGGAAATCACAGGGCTCAAACCCGATATCTCGTCCACATCGGGGCGTTCCATGTTGCCAAGGAAAGAGCGGGCATAGGCCGAAAACGTCTCGATATAACGTCTTTGACCTTCGGCGTAAATGGTATCAAAGGCCAGTGAAGATTTTCCGCTCCCGCTTAAGCCGGTTATTACGGTTAGCTTGTTCCGGGGAATATCAACGTTTATGTTATGGAGGTTGTGTTCCCTGGCTCCCCGTACCTTTATTACATCATGGCTTTTTTTCTCTTCGCCCATTCTATAAAAGTGTATTCAATAGGTTAATATTTAAAAAATAATAACGCCCTGTAATGTTTTTCCTATGGTTCCCCTCTTATAGGAGGGGTTAGGGGAGGCCTTTGCGAAATTTACCTTTTGGGATCTTAATTTCATAGGTTTTACCCTGGGAATTTTTAAGCTCCGCTTCCCTAAGCCATGGATTAAGCATCTTTAAAAGTTTATAGTTTGTATCGAAGCTGTTTGCAAAATCGGCAAAGCTGGTTACCGAGCTGTCAACTTTAACAATTTCATATGGAATTGAAGGGTATTTCTCGTGATTTGAAACAATGAAGCCATATTTTTCGGGATCTTCAAGTATTGTTTTCAGCGCTAGAATCCTGAAAACATAACGCATGGTTTCTTCCGACAACAATAGGTTGTAATAATGGCTTTCCTTTTGTCGTTCAACCTGCCTGTCGATCCCGTTACGGCCTGCATTGTACGAAGCAGCAACCGTGGTCCAGTCGCCATATCTTGCATACGACTCTTTTAAATACTTGCAGGCAGCCTGGCTTGCTTTCTCGATGTGGTACCTTTCATCAACTTCATCGTTGATTTCCAGGCCGTATTCTTTCGCGGCAGGTTTCATCAGTTGCCAAATACCGGCTGCACCGGCCGGAGAGATTGCTTTTGGGTCGAATCCGCTTTCGGCAAGAGCAAGGTATTTAAAATCATCGGGGACTGTGTCGTTCTTTAAAATGGGTTCAATAATCTCGAAATAACGGGGCGCAAGTTTTATATAACGCAAGGTTTGAGAATGAAAGTAGCAATTAACCATCAGTTCACGGTCGAGGTTTTCCCTGATATCGAAATTCCATAGCGGAACTTCTTCCCCTGCAAAAAAAAGTTTATCGGGCAGGGGAGGAGAATTTACTTCCTGAAAAACAACTTTCTTTTTATCTGTTTCATCTGGCAGGTTTCCGGCATAAATGTTCACTCCGTTAAAAAATAAAAGAAAAGCCAGAAATGGTAAAAATTGAACGATATTTATTTGCATCTTCCTTTTCATAATTTCTCTAAACCAATGTCTCTCTGAAAAAAAATCATTATACCGGAATAATAAAATAGTTTAAACCATTTATCATTCGTTTTGTTTCAATGAATATTTTTTCTTTGCAATTCACAAAAATAACGGTTTAATACCAATTTAGTTGCGACTATGGAAAATTCATTTGATTTGGTGGCCAAGGAGTGGGACGATAAACCCGAACGTAAGGCTCAGATTGAGGAGATAGCCCGGGTACTCGAAAGGGAGCTTCAGTTTTCACCATCCGATTTAATACTCGATTATGGTTGTGGAACCGGATTAATGGGGTTCAGGCTTATTGATAAGGTAGGTGAAGTTACTTTTTGTGATACCTCGGAGGGGATGCTCGGGCAGGTAGCTCAAAAACTTGAAAATAATGGCTCGGGCAAAGGAAAGATTGTTAAAGCCGATTATTCAAAAACAGATCTAGCAAAGGAAACTTTTGATAAAATTATTACGGTAAAGGTTTTACATCATGTTGAAGATTTGATGCCGTTGTTAAAAAACTTTCACCGGTCATTAAAGCCGGGGGGATGGCTTTGTTGCGTTGACCTGGAAAAGGAAGACGGTTCGTTTCATGATGGAGAACACGTCCCGCACAAAGGGTTCGAGAGGGCCGTATTTGAGAACTGGCTGGTTGATGCTGGGTTTTTGCCCCAATATTATTCCAATGAAATTATATCGGAAAAAGAGCGCGACGGTGTTCTGAAGCAATACCGGGTGTTCGTTTCGCTGGCCAGAAAGTGAAAAATGAACAGTTTAAAACCTGTACAATAATGCTGTATAAATCCCAACAGTGTAAGGCCTGGTTTCGTAAATTGCTTCGCTGTTGAGCGAGTTCAGCATAATCTTCATGGTTGGCTCAACCGAAAGATTGAAATGGCTGCCCAAAGAATAATTGAGCCCCATGCCCAGGCTGCTGCTGAAAGTTAGCGGATTTAACCCTTCAATTTTTCCCGATCCTACAACTTCATTGTTATTTACAAGTTCAACGCTGTTCGATGTAAGAAAGTTCGTGTTAATCCCACCCAGTACGTATAAGCCAATCCTTTTCTGTAAAATGGTATAAGTCATAATCAGTGGCACCTCGATATATCCTGCCTGTTGTTCAAACTCGGTGTTTTGAATAATTTCAGAAGCATAATTGCTTTCCGGCTCGCGGTTTGTAAGTTCAATTTGGGTTCCTTCGGGCATTTCAATATTTGCAAGGCCAATGTTTGTAGCCACAACGGCATTATTGGGTACAGGAACCGAATTTTTTTCAGTCTCTCCGGCATAATAAAACTCATCACTGTTGATATAGTCGTTCAGCCAGTTATGACCAAGGAATGAGACTCCGACATTCCCGTTGCTTTGGGCTATTTCGCCATAATTTACCCCACTTTGTATAGAAAAACGTTTCCCGGTTTTGTATTCAAATTTTACACCGCCTGTCATGTTGGTAATATACTTTGGTGCCCTTCCGGTTTGGTTTACACTATAAATGATATCGGCTTTTTCTGTTTGTGTGGAACCTTGTTCGAACCTGTAAGCCGGCGATGCCTGCAGCCCAACAAGCCATGCTCCTTTATTTTCCCGGGGGATTTCTTTGGGCATGTTTCTGAGATTTGCTTCGATGATTTTCCTGTCATAATCTGAAAACTCATCTGTATTCATAGCAATGAGTTGTGGGGAGTGGTTTCCGGTTTTTGATAAAAAGATTTTTAACGGTTTAAGAACGCCAAGCTTTTCAGCTTTTATTTCAGAACCTGATGCTTCGATCCGAATGTCATGATTTTGATTTTTATTGTTTTTTGAATCCGAAGTTTTAATCAAATTATCAAATTGCTGAACATCGGGGGCTAGCTCGTTTATTGAAACCATCTCGGGCGGATTTGCATCTGCATCATTTTTATGAATTCCAATTTTATTTTCGTCTTGTGCGTTAACACCTTTATCCTGATTTGAAAACATTTCAATGGCAACCTGATTTTCTGTTTCAGAAATATTCTCTGAGAAATACCATCCGGCAAGGAAAGCCAGAAGAAGAGATGCTGCCGAAGACAAAGCAATTATCCAGATTGCACGTTTCTTCCGTTTTCGCGTATCCATTTCTGCAACGATTCCTTCCCAAATTTCAGGTGGAGGAACCACCTTGTGATTTGAAAGTTTCGAGCTGAAATGCTGATCAATACTTTCTATTTTATTGTTCTTTTGCATAAATCTTTTCTAAAAATCCCATTTCAATTATCCTCTCCTGTAAAATTTTTCTTGCCCTTGCAAGGTTCGATTTCGACGTTCCAATAGCGATGCCAAGTTGTTCGGAGATTTCGTTATGCGAATAACCATCAATGGCATACATGTTAAATACCATCCGGTAACGAGGGGGTAATTCAGAAACCAGTTTTAATAGTGTTTCGGTGTTTAGATCGGAGTAAACATCGTTTTCCGACGGTTCGATGTCATACTTTGAAATATCTTCAACAATTTGTAACCTGTATCGGTTTCTGAATTTTTCGAGCGATGTGTTAATCATGATCCGCTTCAACCACCCTTCGAAAGAACCCTTGTATGCATATTGTCCGATTTTATTTAAGATTGTAATAAATCCTTCGTGCAAAGTATCTTCAGCTTCGGTTTGATCGCGGGAATAGCGAAGGCATATCCCAAACAAAACCGGGGCATATTGCTGGTACAAACGGGCCTGGGCATTTCGTTTTCCCAGCTTACAATCTTCAATTAATTGTGTAAGTTCTTCCAATCGCTAAATTCTGATTTTCAGGGTGCAAAATTAAAGCAAAATTAGGGGTATTTTGACAAATCTGAAACAGTAAAGCGTTCATACATTTCATCGTCGAAAAAAAGTGATATTGCACCCAGGCGATCGTTATCCTTTATAAAACAAAGAACGTATTCATCATCAACAGTGTTGGTGATATCCGCAGAAATATCGTAGGGACAAATACATCTGCATTCGCCCGGAACTTTTTCTTTTTCAGAAAAGAAAATGGTGTCGCCAATTCCGTAAATTTCAATTTCGATCCCCTGGGGCAGGCAACAATTAAACATCGTGTTGAAGTGCTCAATCCTGAAAATCCCTTCTCCTGTGGGTTCGATAATAAAATATTCTTCTTCACTTTCAAGTGATGTGCTCTTCCATCCGTTGCAACCCGACTGGTCGGAATTTATCATCTCGATATCAGCGGCAAGGTTCACCGGCTCCTTGTTACATCCGGTAAGCAGGACAATAGCGGCCCCAAAAAACAGTTTCCACTTCATGTTGACTTTGTTTTGATTTCTGAAAGTAGATGGATTGATTTATGAAAAGGTTGCGTTAGTTGATTGTAATGAGTTATGGTTTCATTTTTTAATTAGGAATTCATTTTTTCAATAGTATCAGTTGCAGAATTACAACTTTTAAAAGGGCTTTAACCAAATATTTCTATGTGTTTTTATTTATTTACTTTACAGAATACCAATAATTTTTATCTAACTTTTCATTTTAACGCAACCTCAGGTGGAAAACTTTCATCATAAAGATGCAGTTTTAGAAAATTTAGATAAACCATAAAAAACAAACAATATGAAAATAATAATACATCAATCAATCCTGATAATCTTTTTGTTCCTTTTACCATCGTGTGAATGGTTTGATAACAATGTTACACCAACACCCATCGACCTTGACCAGAAATCGGCCCTGCTTGTCGAAAGCAACAATCAATTCGGATTCAGTTTTTTTGAAGTTGTTTTGACAGCCGAAAACAGTGAGAAAAACATTATGGTATCGCCGCTTAGTGTAAGCCAGGCATTGTCGATGGCATTAAACGGGGCAGCCGGGAATACCTATGCCGAGATGCAAAACGCGCTGGGTTTTGTCGATTTTCTTCCTGAAGAAATAAATCAAAGCAATAAAGGCCTGGTTGATGCACTTATCAGCCATGATCCCAAAGTGGAGCTTTCAATTGCCAATTCAATGTGGTACCGGAACGATATGCCTCCGATGAACAGCTTCGTTGAAGTAAACCAGGATTATTACAATGCCGAAGTAAACGCTTACGATCCGGCTAAAGCCGAAAAAGCAAAAAACGACATAAACAACTGGGTTGATAATAAAACAAAAGGAAAGATCGATGAAATTATCGATCAGGTCAACAGTGATGATGTAATGTTTTTAATCAATGCTGTTTACTTTAAAGCAAAGTGGAAAACAGAATTTAAAAAAACCAATACCGAACCCATGACTTTCCGGCTTGAAAACGGTACCGAGAAGCAGGTTCCGACAATGATGGGTGAAGTTGCCTTAAATTATTACAATGAAGACAAATATTCCGTTATTGAACTTCCTTATGGGGCAGGTAAGTTCAATATGCTGATATACCTTCCCGAAGAGGGATATACTACCGCTGATATTTTGCCTGAATTGAAAAACACCGACTTTGAAATGCTCCGGAATATGACCCCTGTCGATCAGGAAATTTGGCTACCGAAATTTGAATTCAGCTATGATAACGAATTAACAGTGGAATTAAAAGCATTGGGAATTATCGATGCTTTCACCCCATTTGTTGCCGATTTTTCACAAATCACCGATAAAGAAGTATTCATCTCGGAGGTTAATCACAAAACCTACATAAAAACCGATGAAGAAGGAAGTGAGGCAGCCGCGGCCACTTCGGTAACCATTGGGCTTACATCGGTTGGCCCCGGGCAGATTATCCGCATCGACAAGTCGTTTCTGTTTGCCATTGTTGAAGAAGATACGCATTCTGTTTTATTTATCGGAAAAGTATTCGACCCTACAACCTCTGAATAATTATTGAAATGAATGATAATAAAAACATAGCAATTGCATAATTATGAAGACAAAGATTTTGATCCTTACTTTACCTTTATTTTTATTTTTCAACAGCTGTGATAAAGACGTATACGATCCTCTTCTTTCATCCGAAGGGAAAATTTCATCGGTTGAAAATGAGTCTAATAATGTCATCGCAGAATATACTTATAAAAATGGTTTGCTTGTTAAAAGCTGGAACATTGAATCACACTTCACCCCCGAAGAAAAGGCCGAGTTTATTTATAAATACGATGTTAACGACAGGCTTATTAAAATGAGCGGTTACCAGCCGGGCATTATTTATATGTCGAGCCTGACGGGGGCTTTGGGTAAGGATGTGGAAGCAACCTTTTTATATGATTCGGAAAACCGTATTTCTGAAATTAAAACCGATTACGATTATGGAAAAGATAATAGCGATATCAATTTTTCAGTAACCCAGAAATATGATTATAGCGTGACTGATTTGGTTCAATCGACAATAAGTTCGGGCAAACCTTCTGCAGATAATTTTCCTGTTTATCACGATTACTTTTTTAATGATGATGGAAACATCGAAAAAATTGAAGTATATACATTTGAAGACGGCTTCAAGGTTTTCTATTCAACCGAGGAATATACTTACGATTCCCAAAAGGCTCCCTATGATGTTCATCCTGGGTCAAAATCGAAAAATAATGTTATCCGAAAAGTCGTTACTGCATACAATTACGACGATGATGGCGTTAGGTCGGTTGCATACACTTCAACCTTTACCTATGAATATACATACAACTCGCTCGGGTATCCCACATCTAAAAGCGAAACATATCCCAATCAAACCGTTATTAAAGAATATTATCACTATTAAAATCGTATTGCCATGAAACAAATAAACAAAAAGTCGTGTCTGGTAAAAATTCACATTGTGTTGTTAGCAGCAATTTTAACAGCACTGCCCCTGTTCTCCTGCAACTCCGATATTGATGAACCTGTCGAAATAAATCTTTCTCAGAAATCGCAACAATTGGTTGAAGCCGATAATGAGTTTGGTATTGACATGTTTAAGCTCATTTCCGAAATCGAAGACGGGAATTATACCATTTCGCCTTTAAGCGTATCACTGGCTTTGGCCATGACCTATAACGGCGCACGAACCGAAACCAAAGCTGCAATGGAGGAAGCGCTCAGGATTAGCGGGTTTACAACCGAAGAGATAAACCTGGCTTATCAAAGCCTGGTGAAAGCTCTGTTGGAGGCCGACCCGCTGGTTACGCTCGAAATTGCCCAGTCGATTTGGTACCGTGAGGACCGAACTGTTCTGGATGATTTTAAAGAAGTAAACCAAACCTATTACGATGCCGAAGTAAACGCGCTTGATTTTGGCCGCAGTGATGCACTTGATATTATTAATGGTTGGATAGAGGACAAAACCCACGATAAAATCCAGGACATGATCAAACGCATCGACCCCGATCATGTGATGTTCCTTATCAATGCCATCTATTTCAACGGCGAATGGAAAAAGAAATTCGACAAGAAGAACACCTTCGAGGCCGATTTTACCAAAGAAGACGGCACAGTGATGAAGGTTGATATGATGTCGAAATCCGATTCGGCACGTGTGTTGTACGGTGATAATTTCTCGGCCATCGAACTGCCTTATGGCCGGGGCAATTTCAATATGGTTGCACTTGTCCCATCCGAAGGGAAAACCTGTGATGATATTTTACAGGAAATGACTGCAGAAGCCTGGAAAAACTGGATGGCCTCGATGAGCAAGATTCATGAAATAAATATCTGGTTACCCAAATTCAAGGCAGAATACGAAATAAAACTGAACGATGTGCTTACTGCCATGGGCATGGGCATTGCTTTTGAAATGGGCAATGCCGATTTTAGCGGTATTAACGGAGGTCGTGACCTTTACATCGACTATGTACAACACAACACTTTCATCGATGTAAATGAAAAAGGCACAGAGGCCGCCGCCGCAACCGTGGTTGCCATGAAGGAATATGCAGCAATGCCAATGTATTTTAAGGTGGATAAGCCTTTTATTTACGCCATAACCGAGAAAGAAACAGGGGCAATCCTGTTTATAGGCAAAATGATGGAGCCGGTATAACCCCCCAGCCCCCTAGCGCCTCCGCAGAATAGCTATGGCGCTCGCGGAAAGGGGGAGTTTTTGGAGATGCCAATCCCGATCTATCGGGAGGTAGAGACGTTCTTTAAATGATTGAAACAAAATCTTTGGGTTGTAGCCAAAAGCCCCATAGGGGTTATGTCTTTGTAGCCAAGGGTTTTAACCCGTGGATTTAAAAAGGCATATAGTATCCCAGGCCGATCTCCCTGCGCTGAAAAAAGGCAGCCCCCTGTATCGGCCTCAGGGAAAAACCCCGGGAATGGAATTGGGCTAAAGCCCCCTCTTTTTTCAGGTGCATTCATTAATTTCTCCACATAAATGTGGAGGCAATTAAAGTTACATTTCTCAAGAGGAATTATCCAGGTAATTTGACTTGCCCCGGCATTTATGCCGGGGCAAAAGAAAAAGCCAATATCAATCCCTGGCCGATCAAACGCCGCTGAAAAGAGGAAGCATATTGTATCGGCCACAGTTTTAAAAGTCGGATATGAAAACCCGGCCTGACAGTCCCGAATAACAATGGGTTAGGCTTGTTTTATTTAAAAAAGAAACACCAAATACATTACAACCATGAAACGACCATGAATTGAGCTTAGCGAAATCGTGTTAATCAATTTTAACATTTTAAGGTACACTAAGGAAAATGATTAAAATTAGCTAACGCTGATCTCTGATTCATCGGGAGTTACATCTTATACCGAATGAATAAACAATTTTAATAAGATGAAAACACAAATTTTTTTTATTACCGCATTAATCCTTTTACTTGCAACGAATTCGTGCGAGAAAAGTGACGACATTATTCCGAAAGAAATCGACCTTGACCTGAAATCGAAACAGCTTGTCGAGGCCGACAATGAGTTTGGTATCGATATTTTTAAAAAAATCCTTACCGAAGAAGATGAGAATTTTACCATCTCGCCCCTCAGCATTTCACTGGCACTGGCCATGACGTACAACGGGGCCGAAGGTGAAACAAAAACAGCGATGGAAGAAGCCATGAGGTTGAGTGGATTGACCACCGACGAGATCAACCAATCGTACCAAAGCCTGGTTGCTGCCTTACTTGAAGTCGACCCGAAAGTTACCCTCGAAACAGCCCAGTCGATCTGGTACCGGATGGGGTACAATGTTCTAGACTCCTTTAAAGAGGTGAACGAAACCTATTACGATGCCGAGGTCAACGAGCTTGATTTTGGCCGTTCCGATGCAAAAGACATCATTAACGGCTGGATTGAAGATAAAACGCACGATAAGATCAAAAACATGATTAGTGAAGTAAACAACCAGTATGTTATGTTCCTGATCAATGCCATTTACTTTAACGGCGAATGGAGCCACAAATTTGATAAAAAGGATACCTACAAGGGAAGTTTCTTCCAGGAAGATGGAAACATCATCGAGGTTGATATAATGGCCAAAACCGATTCGGTAAACTATCAAAGTAATGAACTCTTCTCGGCAATTGAAATGCCTTATGGTCAGGGCAATTTCAATATGGTTGTACTACTTCCCAACGGGGACAAAACCTGCAACGATATTGCCGGTGAGCTGACCCCTGAAAGCTGGAAACAATGGATGGATGCATTTAATCCGGTTTCCGAACTGGAAATCATGTTCCCAAAATTTAAGGCAGAGTACAAGATAAAACTTAATGATATTCTCTCGTACATGGGCATGGGCATCGCTTTTGGCGGGGGAGCCGATTTTAGCGGGATTAACGGCTACGGTGGAATCTGGATCGATTATGTGCAACACAACACTTTCATTGATGTAAGCGAAAAAGGTACCGAAGCTGCTGCTGCAACGGTAGTTGCAATGCTTGAAACAGCCATGCCTTCATCACCTCAGTTTCATGCAAACCGCCCGTTTATATATGCTATCACCGAAAAAGAAACAGGTGCTATTTTATTTGTCGGGCGCATTAATGAACCAACTTACAAATAGTTATTATGAAAACCACAACATTACTAATATTGATTTTGTCAACATTCATTTTCGTGGTTTCGTGCCAGAAAGATGATAATGAACCATTGGTTACTGATCTCGATCAAAAGTCACAAACCCTGGTCGAAGCCGATAATTCGATGGGCATCGACCTGTTCCAGCGGATTTGTCAGGAAGAATCCGGCAATGTAACCATCTCGCCATTGAGCGTTTCACTGGCATTGGGCATGACTTATAACGGTGCGAAGGAAGAGACAAAGCTGGCCATGCAAGAGGCCATGCACCTGAGTGGTTTAACTGCCAACGAAATCAACCAGGGGTACAAATACCTTATGGATGCATTGCTGGCCGCCGACCCGGAAGTGACCCTCGATATTGCACAGTCGATTTGGTACCGCGACGATATGAACGTATTGCCTGATTTTATTGAGGTGAATCAAACCTATTACGATGCAAAAGTGAGTGAGCTTGATTTTAGCAGCCCCGATGCCCTTGAGATCATCAACGGCTGGATTGCAGATAAAACCCACGACAAAATCAGCGATATGATTGAAGAAATTGAGCCTACACATGTAATGTTCCTGGTGAATGCCATTTATTTCAACGGAACATGGAAAACTTCATTTGATGAAACACTTACTCGTAAGCAACCTTTTACAAAAGAAGATGGTACGACCATTGATGTTGACATGATGTGTGCTTCCGACTCGGTAAATTACCAGGTTGACGAGTTGTTTTCTTCCATCGAACTGCCTTATGGCGATGGCAACTTCAACATAGTTGTGATGCTGCCAGCTCATAGTAAAACCTGCGATGATGTTATTAATGAAATAACCCCGGAAAAATGGGAACAGTGGATGGGCAACTATACAATGACTTATTTGTCAACACTTCAGCTTCCAAAATTCAAAACTGAATTTGAGATGAAGCTGAACGACATACTTTCGGCCATGGGCATGGAAATTGCTTTTGATCCGCGGGCAAATTTCAAGGGGATAACAACCGACACCGATATCTGGATCGACTATGTGCAGCACAACACCTTTATCGATGTAAACGAAAAAGGTACTGAAGCTGCTGCGGCAACTGTTGTGGCCATGGAGTGGCGAAGCGCCGTGAATATGTTTGTTGCGAATAAACCCTTTGTTTGGGCCATAACCGAGAAAGAAACCGGGGCAATTTTATTTATAGGGAAGATGATGGAACCGGTATAAGCCCCCGACTCCCTTAAGGGAGAATGCCCCCCTAACCCCCTGCTGCGCTCCGCTAAAGCTATGCGACAGCGAAGAAGGGGGAACATAGGTAACTGCCCGATTTGAAATTAGCGTTCTTTAAATGATTGAAACAACATTTTAGGCTGAGACCTATACCCTGTAAGGGTAAAATAACACAGGGCATCGCCCTGTGACTAAAAGGGTATAAAACAATCCCGGGCCGATCAACCATCGCTGAAAAAAGGCAGCGAGCTGTATCGGCCACAAAAGAAAACCTTGGATAAAAAAGAGAAACACCAAAATATAATATAACCATGAAAACACAAATTTTATTATTTCCCGTATTAATCATTTTGCTCGCAATGTTCTCGTGCGACAAAGGTGATGATGTTCAATCAAAAAAAATAGATGTCACCCTGAAATCACAAAAAATTGTGGAAGCCGACAATGAATTCGGGCTCGATATCTTTAAGCGTATTTATGAAAACGAGGAGCAAACCAATTTCATGATCTCGCCCCTGAGCATCTCAATGGCTTTATCGATGGCCTACAACGGTGCCGAAACCGAAACAAAAACCGAAATGGCCGAAGCACTGGGGATTGATGAATTTACAAGGGACGAGATCAATGAAACCTACCGTTCGTTAATCGATGCACTGACTACGGTTGATCCGAAAGTGGCCATGGAAATTGCCAACTCAATCTGGTACAGCGATCGTTACCATGTGGAACAAAGCTTCCTCGATGTGAATTCAACCCATTACGATGCCGAAGTAAACGAAGCCGATTTTAGCGATCCCGGCACGGTTGGTGAAATCAACCAGTGGGTAAGCAACAAAACCCACGAAAAAATCCCCGAGATCATTAATGATATTTCGCCCGAAATGGTGCTTTTCCTCATCAATGCCATCTATTTTAACGGTACGTGGAGCCAGGAATTCAACCCTGAGAGTACCCAGGAGCTTTCATTTGAAATTTCAGAAGGCAACTACGTTCAGGTTGATATGATGGGCAGGATCGATACGTTAGATTATCTGAAGAACGATATTTTTTCAGCCATTAAATTACCTTATGGCGATGGGAATTTTAATATGATGGTTTTGTTGCCTGACAGGAACAATTCAGTTGAAGAAGTTATAAACCTTTTTTCTGCTGAAAACTGGGAAAAATGGAATAACGATTTCAGTGAAACAGAAAACATCGATATTCGTTTGCCGAAATTTAAAATTGAGTACGAAAAAACCCTTAACGATTTTTTAAAGGCAATGGGAATGAAGCTGGCATTTACGGCCATGGCCGATTTTAGCGGCATCAACCCCGCCCGTGATTTGTTTATCAGTTTTGTTAAACACAAAACCTTTATTGAAGTTGACGAAGAGGGTACCGAGGCGGCTGCGGTTACCATTATCGGTTTTGAAAATACAAGTGCAGGCCCTTCGGGCCCACAGAAAATTTATTTCCACTGCGATCGCCCTTTCCTGTTTGCCATTACAGAAAGGGATACCGGGGCAATCCTGTTCTTGGGTAAAGTCGGAAACCCGGCTTTAGAACCTTAAACCTGTAAATTGTTTTCACTTCCAATCCCTGATATTTTGCAAAATGCTGCAAAGGAAATACGTTTTTCGATGCAGCATTTTTAAAATCCAAAATTCAAATTCAAAAAAACTGTTAACCGGGATTTAACTTCAGGCCTGTCCATTACAGGAAATTCAACATTAAACCAAACATTTTTTATCTTTGCATCCCTGTTAATCAAAGAAATTATTAGCTATGAAGGGTAAATCGCTGCCGTTTTCAAAAGAGAAACTCAATCAGATTATTGAAGAATTTCCAACGCCGTTTCACATTTACGATGAAAAGGCAATGAAGGAATACGCACAATATTTTAACAATTGTTTTGCCTGGAACAAAGGCTTTAAGGAGTATTATGCAATAAAAGCAGCTCCAAACCCATACCTGATGAAAATTTTAAGAAATCAGGGATTTGGTATTGACTGCAGTTCGTTGGCAGAACTGGCCCTTGCCGAAAAAGTGGGTATGAGGGGCGAAGAGATCATGTTCACTTCGAACGATACCCCGGCCGAAGAGTACAAAAAAGCTGCCGTATTAGGAGCCATCATCAACCTCGATGATATTACCCATATCGACTATCTCGACAAACATGTTGGCATGCCCGAGTTGGTTTGCTTCAGGTACAACCCCGGGGCATTAAAAGGTGGTAACGTAATTATTGGAAACCCCGAAGATTCAAAATATGGCTTTACCCGCGAACAACTTTTCGAAGGATTCAAGAAGCTGCAAAAAATGGGTGTAAAACGTTTTGGTATTCACACAATGGTTGCATCGAACGAATTGGATGCCGACTATTTTGTCGAAACGGCCGATATCATTTTCGATACGATTGTTGACCTTAACAAAGAGCTGGGCATTAAATTCGAATTTGCAAACCTGGGAGGCGGCATTGGTATCCCATATAAAAGCGAACATAAGCCCGTTGATATGGTTAAGGTAAGCAACGGGATTAAAGAACTGTACGAGCAGCACATTGTTGCCAACGGGTTAGCTCCGCTGAAAATATTTTTTGAGTCGGGGCGTGCCATTACAGGTCCCTTTGGCTATCTTGTATCAACAGTATTACATCTGAAAGAAACGTACAAAAAATATGTTGGCCTCGATGCAAGCATGGCCAACCTGATGAGGCCTGCTGTTTACGGAGCATATCATCACATTACGGTAATGGGAAAAGAAAACCAGCCGGCACGTTTCCTTTACGATGTGACCGGATCGCTCTGCGAAAACAACGATAAATTTGCCATCAACAGGTTATTGCCCGAAATTGCAGTTGGCGATGTGTTGGTTATTCACGACACAGGTGCACACGGCCATTCAATGGGATTTAACTACAACGGGAAAACCCGTTCGGCTGAATTGCTTTTGCGGGAAGGCGGTGATGTTGTGCAAATTCGTCGAAAAGAAACCATCGATGATTATTTTGCCACACTCGATTTTGCTGGGCTTAATAATTTTGAAGTGTAATCACCATGTTGTCCGATTTTCAGGAAGACCTAAAAAATTGCCTTGACATACTTCGTGGTGGGGGAATCATTTTGTACCCAACCGACACGATTTGGGGACTTGGTTGCGATGCCACAAACAGCATTGCTGTAAATAAGATTTACAAGCTTAAACAGCGGGAAGACCATAAAAGCATGCTTGTTTTGCTCGAAAATCCCAACATGATAGCTTCTTACATTGATGAAATGCCTGAAGTAGCCTGGGATTTGATCGAATTTTCGGAAAAACCTACAACCATCATTTACGATAAGGCCAAAAACCTTGCGACCAATCTTATTGCCAGTGATGGAAGCATTGGTATACGCGTTACCCGTGAAGCTTTTTCAAGCCAGCTAATCAAACGTTTCCGCAAACCCCTTGTTTCAACATCGGCTAACATTAGCGGGAAACCATCACCTGCCTTTTTCAGGGAAATTTCCGAAGAAGTTATTGGCAATGTCGACTATGTAGTAAAATACAGGCAGGACGATATTTCAAAAACAAAACCTTCGACGATAATTAAACTTGGCAACTTGGGCCTTTTTAAAATCATTCGTGAATAAAGCAAGTTCGAAATTACTTACCAACGTTTTTTCTCCAATTTTATATAGAAAACCCCAATCCCAATTCAGGAATTTTTTGCTTGTATTTTCTCAAAATGGGACAAAGGTTGGATGTAAAAATCCCTGATTACTGGGTTTGCATAAATTTTGTGATTTGATTGTTGATTTAGATTAATAATTATTTACAGAGAGGAAAAAAATATGAAAATTGATTTACGACAACTGGTTGAGACTTTAAAAAGAATTGTTTATGCTAACCTTACAGGTGAACATTACTGGTTTATTCCAAAGCCATCAGTAGCATACATAAATGGAGAAAGATAAAAGGTAACTTTAGCGGTAAAAAAGATAACTGGGTAAAAATTTATAATTTCTTGAAGTTCAAGGTTTAATATTTTGTAATTGGCGTAATGTGAAATGCCCTTTATTAATGAATTGTATTCAGAAAGATATTGCCGATATATGCAATGCTTTCGTCGAAAGGCCGGTAATCAAATTTGAATAACCGGCTAATTTTTGCTCCGTCGAAATATGTGCGTTTGCAAGCCCCCTGCACACTGTCGCGGGTGACCAACGGATCCCTTCCCGAAAAGAACCCTGCAAGAAGTGCAAGTCGCCAGGCTATTTCCATCATGGGTTTGGTTACCCTGATAAAAGGTGGTTTCACGTTCAAGGTTTTTGCAATTGATGTAAAAAGATGTTGGTAGGAATGGTTTGATGAATTGATCAGGAAGCGGTTGTTTTTTGCATTTTCCCAGTTTTTTTCATCGGTAAGCAAAAGCATGGCGCTGGTTACATCTCTTACATCAACAAAACCGGTCCCGCCACGTGTGTAAAAAAGCATTCCTTTATATATCTGCTTGAAAAACACCGGGCTTCCGTTATCCCAGTCGCCCGGGCCCAGAATAACCGATGGATTAACAATAACAGCTTCGAGCCCTTCGTTTATGCCCCTCCATATTTCCATTTCAGAATGAAATTTGCTGATGCTGTATCCCGAGTGTTTTTTTTCTGGAATCCAGGCTGTTTCTTCAGTAATCCATTCACCATCTTCGATACGTCCCAAGGCAGCAATTGAACTTACATGGCATATTTTTTTAGCTCCCGATTCAAGGCAGGCATTTACCAGATTGGCTGTTCCCTGGATGTTGGTTTCATACATGGCATTTTTTTCAGAATGCTTAAAAGAAACCATGGCCGCACAGTGATAAACAAAATCGATATCCTGAAGTGCATCAAATAGTGAAGGATAGTCAAGAATATCTGTTTGAACCCATTCAACAAGTTCAGTTAATTTATCAGCTTCCGATGCATAATAACTGATATTTGTCCTGAACTGTTCAATCCGCTCAGGATTCCGGTACAATGCCCTGACAGTGCATCCGTTCTGAAGCAGGTCGAATACAAGCCTTGCACCCACCATTCCGGTTGCACCGGTAACCAAAACCCTATTTGCTTTTTTATTCAAATTATCAATTGTTAACTGTTCCACGGCGTTACAGCTTTAGCTCCAAATTCACGGGCTTCAATTTTTTCAATATTTAATTTATAAACGCCAACATTTTTGATCGCCGGGGCGCTGTATTTAAATTTCAGCTTGCTGTACTGGGCTGTAATTATATCAAGCGCTATTATTTTCTCTTCATCATTATCAATGAATTCAATAGTTCCTTCGGCAATAACCGTTTTCGATTTAATCCGATAACTGCATGCAACCGTTTCGTTTTGCCAGGCAAGTTCTTCCCCCAGGCAAAATGTTATGCAGGCTTTCGGGTTCGATTTCATGATGTCCCATTTTCGCCCGCTTTGACCTGAATGCAGGTATAAAGCTTTGCCATCGTACCCAAAATTCATTGGGATAACATAAGGTTGATTGCTCAAATCGCATAACCCCAGGTAACAGGTTCGGCAACTCCTGATTATTTCGCCAATTTCTTCATGGTTTTTAATCTCAAGTGTCCTCATATCTTTTTCATTTACGATGTGACAGCCCTTTTACCAAGTTTCTTCGAAAGGTCTTTTTCTACTTTTTTAAGGTTGGTAATGGTATTCTGAAGTTCAAGGATTTGTTCAAGGTTATCACTGGATTGCAACTCGCCAATTTTTTTCATCATTTCCGAAATAAGAAGTTTCACATGCCGCAATTTATATTCTTCGATCAGTCGGGGGACAAGGATGTAAAGAATCTCATTCTCATCTTCAACAAATGCCCCTTTCTTTTTCCATATCACGCTTTCGATATATTTATCAACCAGCAATCCGCTAACCAGGCTGCTCACTTCCGGGTTTTCATGCTGAATAAAGAAACGTTCGGGGTTAAAATATTCCTTTTGGTAATTATCGAAAAAGTCATCGAATATTTGTTGTATGGTTGGGTCAACCGAACTAAGGTTATCATTTTGTAATTCAGCAATGACATATTCGCCAACTTTTACCGATACTTCCTGGTTTGTTTCTTCTTTTAATTCTTTGAAAAGCTCTTCATTGAAGTACCGGATAAGAATCCGGAGTAAAGCTTTTTCTTCAATTTCACATGGATTTTCTTTGGGTTTTGTTTCAACAGGCTGTTGCTGTTTCGAGGCTGTTGCTGCCCTGATCGATTCCCTTTTTTCCTTAATGATCAGCTCCTCGTTGGCTTTGTGTTTAATTTTTCTTACCTCGGCATAAAGCAGGTCCTCCGAAACTTCGAGCATAAGGCTGCATTCCCTGATATACACCGATCGGGTGATGTTGTCGGGGATAACGGCTATCGACCTTACAATTTCATTGATGAGCCGGGCCCTGGCAACGGGGTCTTTCTCGGTTTCTTTTAGCAAAAGTTGCGTTTTGAAGCGGATAAAATCGGTTTCGTTGGTGTTGATATATTCGAGCAATGAAGATGCATTCATCGAGCGGGCAAAGGAGTCGGGATCTTCTCCCTCGGGCAAAGGCACTACTTTCACGTTTATCCCTTCTTCGAGCACCATGTCGATTCCCCTGATTGATGCCTTAATCCCGGCCGGGTCGCCATCGTAAATGATGGTAATGTTCGGGGTAAACCGTTTAACCATCCTTATCTGTTCAGTGGTAAGCGAGGTGCCTGATGAAGCTACCACATTCTCGATGCCGGCCTGGTGTAACGACAGTACATCGGTGTAGCCTTCAACCAGGTAGCACTTGTCGTTGCGCGAAATGGCATTTTTAGCCTGAGCAATACCGTAAAGGGTTTTGCTTTTATGGTAAATTTCCGACTCGGGCGAGTTAAGGTATTTGGCTGCCTTGGGATCCGATTTTAATATACGGCCTCCAAAGGCAATTACCCTGCCTGCAAGGTTAGTGAACGGGAAAATTACCCTTCCGGCAAAACGGTCGCGTACCCAATCGTCGCGTTTAATGGTGAGGCCTGTTTCTTCAAGAAACTCCATGCGGTAACCCTGCTTTTGTGCAGCCTGGGTAAAAATGTCTTTTCCATCGGGGCAAAAACCGAGTTGAAACTTTTTGATGGTATCATCCCTGAACCCACGCTCCCTGAAATAACTTAGCCCGATGCTGCGGCCTTCGGGTTCGTTCATAAGGTAGTTCGTAAAAAACTGCTGGGCATAGGCCGTTACAATCATCAGGCTTTCGTGGCGGTTGCGCTGGGCGATCATCTCGGGGGTTTCTTCTTCCTCAACCACCTCGATGTGGTATTTTTTTGCGAGGTATTTCAAAGCTTCAATATACGAAAGGTGTTCGTGTTCCATAATGAAATTCACGGAACTTCCACCCTTTCCGCACCCAAAGCATTTGTATATCTGTTTTGCGGGCGAAACGGTAAACGAAGGGGTTTTTTCGTTATGGAAAGGGCAAAGGCCCAGGTAGTTTACCCCCCTGCGTTTAAGCGATACATACTCCTCTACCACATCAACGATATCGGCAGCGTCGATGATCCGTTCTACTGTTGCCTGGTCAATCATGAAACAAATGTAACGATTTCAGATTTTAGAATGCAGGGGAAGAATCGAATGAAATGAAAAAGATTCATCCCCCTACATGTAAAAGTTAAAAATATATTTTCATTCAACTCACATTCAATTAGGCTGCGAAAAAGCTATTTTCAAAAATATTAAATCTATAATCGAAGTCTTCCTTTTTGGGCTTGCCCTAATTTTACGCATAAAAAATTGATGTTCCATTTTGATATTATCCATGAGGGAAAATTTTCAATAGCTCAGGATAGTGGAAGTATGTGAAGCATCAATATTATGGTTGAATTTAATTCTAAACATATGAAAATATTTCTGGCTATATCATTTTTTATGGCATTTTGCGCTGTTTCAGCATTTTCTATCAGCGAAAACAATCCATATATTTCTGTTGAAAAAAGGAAAGGATATTTTCCTTTATGTGCATCAGGGGAAGTTGCCCCCCTTGTAATAAACCCAACCGACTATACAGGTGTAATAAGGGCCTTAGGCGATTTACAGGAAGATATCTTCAGGGTTACAGGGGAAAGGCCCGAATTGTCAAATGATATCCCCAATTCCAAAAACATTGTAATTGCCGGAACAATTGGGAAAAGTGAGCTTATTGATAAACTGATCAGCCAAAAAATGATCGACCCAAAAGAACTGGAAGGGAAATGGGAAAAGTTCATCATTAAAACAGTAAAAAAACCCATGCCGGGTATCGACAATGCATTGGTTATAGCAGGCAGCGATAAACGCGGTACAATATACGGCATATACGATATTTCAGAAAAGATTGGCGTTTCGCCCTGGTATTGGTGGGCCGATGCACCTGTGCAAAAAAAGGATGAACTGTTCGTCATCCCTGGCACATATACCAATGGTGAACCGGCCGTTAAATACCGGGGAATTTTTATTAACGACGAATCGCCTGCATTCAGAAATTGGGCCTTTGAGAAATTCGGGGGAATCAATCACAAATGTTATGAAAAAATATTTGAACTGCTTTTAAGGAACAAAGCCAATTACATATGGCCATCGATGTGGCTGCCAACCATGTTCAATGTTGATGACCCGTTGAATCCAAAAACAGCCGATGAATACGGCATTGTTGTTGGCACCAGCCACCACGAACCTTTTATGCGCGCGCATAACGAGTGGTACATGTACAATGGAGGGGAATGGAATTATGAAACCAATAAGGAAAAATTACAGGAATTCTGGAGAGGTGGCTTCGAACGGGTAAAAGATTATGAAAACATCGTTACAATTGGCATGCGTGGCGATGGTGATGAAGGAATGTCGGAAGAAACTGCCGTTGATTTGTTAAAAACCATTATCAAAGACCAGCGTGAAATCATTGCAGATGTAACCGGAAAACCAGCCCGGGAAAAACCCCAGGTTTGGGCCATATACAAGGAAGTACAGGATTATTACGACAAGGGGATGCGTGTTGACGATGATATCACTGTTCTTTTCAGTGACGACAACTGGGGCAACATACGTTATCTTCCAAAAAAAGAAGACCTTGATCATTCAGGTGGGTATGGAATGTATTATCATTTCGATTATGTTGGTGGGCCAATTTCATACAGGTGGCTGAATACAACCCAGATTGAAAGGGTTTGGGAGCAAATGAAACTGACATACGAACATGGTGTAAAAAACATCTGGATAGCCAATGTTGGCGATATTAAACCTATGGAGCTGCCCATCAGTTTCTTCATGGATTATGCATGGAACCCTGATGCCATTCAGGCCAATGATTTACCTGGTTATTATATAAAATGGGCCAAACAACAATTTGGAAATGCTTATGCTGAAGAAATTGCTGAATTGCTTTCGCTATACACCAAATACAATGCCCGCCGAACCCCCGAGATGCTAAGCCCCGAAACCTACAGTATTGAAAATTATCGCGAAGCCGACCGGATTGTTGCCGAATACAGGGAACTAGAAGCAAAAAGCAAAAAAATATACCAACAACTACCCCAAAGTCATCAATCATGTTTTTACCAGTTGGTCCATTCGCCCATTTCAATGTGTGCCAACCTGAATGAAATGTACGTGGCTGCGGGCAAAAATAAATATTATGGCGAACGGGGGGCTGCCTCGGCAAACTATTATGCCGATAAAGTGAAAGAGCTGTTCGAAAAAGACGCTGAGCTTACCAAAGAATACCACGAACAGGAAAACGGAAAATGGAACCATATGATGTCCCAAACGCACATTGGTTATACATACTGGAACCATCCGCCATTGAATATGATGCCTGCTGTTTCGTATGTTCAGGTTCAGAAACCCGCCGGGCTTGGTTATCTGCTTGAGTACGGGAAAAAGCCAAGCTGGGGATGGCTCGATGTGGAAGCCGACTGGGCATTCAGCACTGAGATGCCGGTTTTTAATCCCATTAACAACCAGGATTACTACATCGATATCATTAACAAAGGTCAGGAAGAATTAAACTATTCTGTCAAGGCGCAAAACGATTGGATAAAATTGTCGTCAGAAGAAGGGCTTACCCGATATAACGAAAAGGTATATGTGAGCATCGACTGGGATAAAGCGCCTATAGGTGAAGCAAAAGGTATGATCATGATTTCCGGCGCTGGCAATGAATATGCCGTTTCTGTTCCCATCCGGAATGAACATCATGAAGTATCGGGCTTCGTTGAAAAAGAAGATGTAATCGCGATTGAAGCTGCAAGTTACTCCCGTAAAGTTGACACAAAAGATGCCCGCTGGACTGTTGTTCCCAACCTTGGACGAACACAATCGTCACTCATTGTTGAACCGGTTACAGCCAATACCCAAACCCCTGGCGATAATGCGCCCAAGTTGGAATATGATTTTTCTGTTTTCGATGCCGGTAACCTTAGCGTGTACATATATATGTCGCCTACCCAGGATTTTAAAAAACAAGGCGGATTAAAATTCGCGATTGCCATTGATGATGAAGAGCCACAAATGGTTAATATGAACGAAGGAGAAATTGTACCCGACTGGAAATATGCAGGCTGGTGGTCGAAATCGGTTGGCGATCATATAAAAATCCGGAGATCAAAACACAAGGTTGAAAAACCAGGTAAACATACATTGAAAATATGGATGATAGACCCGGGTATAGTCATACAGAAATTTGTGATTGATGCTGGAGGGTTAAAGCCGAGTTACCTTGGTCCGGTTGAAAGTGTCATTTATTAATTATTGATATCAAATGAATTTGAGACAGAAAATGTAACGCGAATAGATGATTCATTTGAGTCGCGAAGAAGTTAAAACATAAAGTGAATTAATTTGAATATGAAAATTTTTTGGACCTTACCCTTATTATTGCTGATAATCGCAATTGAAATAAATGCACAAACAGGTTCACCAATGCGGCGGCCTGTTTCACCGGAGCAACCCATGTGGCTTATCCATATCGATACATGGAATTATCCCGATCCTCAGAAAATCATTGAACTGGTTCCGAAAGATATACGTCCATATGTTGTGATGAACATATCGTTATCCATTAACCATGATACTGAATCAAGCCGTTTCAAAGTGGTGGAATATGGTTATGAAACAGCAAAGTCGTGGCTCAGAGTGTGTGCTGAAAACCGCATGTGGGCAATGATACAACCGGCCAGTGGTGGCTATTGCCATTTCCCGGACAATGATATGACCATTTTTGAAGAATTCTACAAAGAATATCCCAACTTTGTTGGTTTTAATTATGCTGAGCAATTCTGGGGATATGGCGATAATGATCCACTCTCGCCTGAGTGGTCAGACCGGATGACCCATCTGGCGAGCCTTTTGGAATTGAGCAATAAATATGGAGGTTTCCTTGCAGTAAGCATTTGCTGGAATAAATGGGGCCCGGGTGTAAACCCCATAGGGATGCTTAAACGCAGCCCGGAATTTGCTGCTGCCTGTTCGCTATACCCTGAAAACTACATCCTGCTCGACAAACACACCCAGGAATCCTATCTGTACGACAGGGAAAGCATGTGTCTTGGAGCTTACCTTTCAGGTTTTAGCGGGAATTATGGCATACGCTACGATGATACCGGATGGACAGACGGTAATAGAATTCACGAAAACTTTACCATGGCTACTTACGGGGCACCTTTCCTGGAGCATACCATGTTAACCGGCCTGACGGTTTTCGATGGCCCTGAACTGATCTGGACTCAGTGTTTCAGGGAAGTTTCTGAAAGCCCAACTTCCGATGGTTACAATACCCGTCAGTGGGAAACCTTTCCTCAATTCGATAACGTAAGTGTCGACCTTTTCCGTAAGATACTGGATGGCACTGTACGTATTCCCAGCCGAAAAGAGCTTATCGATCGCACAAAATTTGTCATCATTAATGACGTTAATTCAGGGAGTAACGATGATAAGTACAGTTCCCCGGTTTTATTGTACCAAGGTCTTTACCGAATGAACAATGATGGTAACTGGGGTGAAAATAAGAACTTCTTCAAAAAAACAGGACGTTACCCTACCATACCTATCGTATACAATTTAAATGATGATTTGGCCAATACATTTGAAGAACAAGTCAATAAATCAGACTTTTCAAAACGCTGGCCAAACTCGAACAGCAAGATCGAAGAATTCAACAATCGTTTTAAAGAAGAATATACAGGTGATATATACGCTGGCCGTTATGAAAACGGCTGGGTAATCTATAATCCCTATAAGAAAGATCAAACCGCCACCGGCACCATTCCATTCAAATACAATACAACTGACAGTATACAAATTTCTTTTTCACAATATTCGGCAGGTGTTCTAAAGGAATATACCGATTACGTTACGATTTACCTGAGTAATTTCGACAATGAACTTAATCCCATTTTAAAAACCGATGAAATTAAAATTTATGGCAGTATTTCTGAACCAGGATATGAAGTAAACGACAGAGGGAGCGTCTACAAAAGCAAAGTACATAAAGAATGGGTTGATGGAATATTCTCATTGACTATTGATCACAATGGCCCGATTGACATCACGATAAATTGTTCGGGAAATGCAACTGATCGTTTAACAGAATTTCAAACAGCAAACCTTGTAGTTCCGGATAGCCCACTGGCCATTGATGGCCCAAGACAATATGAGGCAGAAACCTTTGAATACAAAAATATTAATGAAGTTGTAAAAAGCGGTTACAGTAAAAGTGTGCGAAACTATACCGGTCAGGGATACTTGAATTTTGGAACCGGCTCAAATGCAGGCATAAGGGATCATATCTCGGTATTGAATGATGGAACCTATGAACTTCAAACAAGGTACACCGTTGCTGGTGGAGATGTAAATTCCATTGATTTGTATGTAAACGGAGAAAAGCACAGTTCACCACTGTTTGCCAAAACTCCCTCAATCGGCGAGTGGGCAATCAACACCCAGAAAATTAACCTCAACAAGGGCGATAACACCATTGAATATATTGCAAACAGTTCAGGCAAATATTCTGTTTACTTCGATAATATAGTAATCGTTAACAACAATTCCGATGGAATATGGATGGAAGCGGAATGTGGCAATGTAGGTTCACAATGGGAAGAAATTTACGATCGTGATGCCTCTAATAGTTGCTGTGTAATGGTTCAACCCGGAATAATCGGTTCCGATAGTATATCATCTGATCCTGAAAAAAACCTTTCTTTTGATTTCAATATTGAACAAACCGGGCCATACCTGCTTTGGGGGCGCTTAAAAGCGTCTGCTGCAAGCGGAGAGATATTTTCGGTGAAAATAGATAATGAACCTTCCAAAGTATGCAGCAATGTAATGCCATTTGTAAGCTGGACATGGGTGAAACTTGATTCTTTTGCCTTGACTGAAGGAGATCATATGCTTACCATTTTACCTGTTAACGAGGAGATTCAATTAGATAAAATACTTTTTACCCGCTTAAGCGATACTCCTTCGCACAAAGGGGGAGCGGCTTCAAATTGCGATTCAGGAAATCAACCTCCAATTGCCTATGCCGGATCGGATAAAACCATAATTGCCAATATCGATGGCAATGCAACTTTAACAGTAAATAGTGCAGGTAGCCTCGACCCTGATGGGACAATAGCTTCCTATGACTGGAGTAAAGAAAATAATGTCATCGCATCAGGCCCAAAACCTACAATTGACCTGCCCGTAGGTAATCACATTATTACCCTGACCATAACGGACAATGAAGGTGCAACCGATTCAGATGTTATCATGGTTACAGTTTTTGAGAGTACCTTCGAAGAAAACACCATTTGGTTAGAAGCTGAGTGTGGCGAAGTTGGTGGCAACTGGGATATAAGGGAAAATGCATCAACTTCGAACGGGTATTATGTAACAGTAAAACCCGGGATACAAAGTACCAACCATGCACCATCGACGGATGATGGGCTGATAAAAATTCAATTTACAATAACAACAGCAGGCAGATATACCATTTTTGGCCGTGTAAATTGCCCAACCTACGACGATGATTCATTCTGGTTGAAAATGGACAATGGCACATTCAGCTATTATAACGGCCTTAAAAACAATGGATGGGAATGGGCCGAGTTTACATCTTTCAACCTGTCGGAAGGCGAACATACGCTTTGGGTAGGCTACCGCGAGGATGGAGCGCTACTGGATAAATTTTTTATCACAAAATATACTGATACTCCGGCAGGGATGGGAGAAGAGGCAATAAATAAATGTGAAAACAGCCCAAATGATATTTACAGCCTGGGTTTATATGAAAATGAAAAGGCTGTTTTAATGCAGAACTTTCCAAACCCCTTTAGCTCTTCAACAACAATCGCTTACTTCCTCCCAAAAGCTTGCCATGTAAACCTGAAGGCATACAATTTTTACGGCCAGGAAATT